>DASVHW010000394.1 GCA_036382395.1 Candidatus Binatia bacterium
TCGCTCATGGCCATATCGACGTACTGCCCGCGGCCCGTCTGTTGGCGGGCGAGCAGCGCGGCCAGAATCGCAAAGGCGGGAAACAGGCCACCGGCGGCGAAGTCCCCAATGATGTTCACTGGAATCGCCGGCGGCTGGCCCGGCCAACCGATCATCCCGAGCACACCCGCGAGACTGATGAAGTTGAGGTCATGCCCCACCAGTCCCGCGTGCGGCCCGGTCTGACCGTAGCCGCTGATGGAGCAGTAGACGACGCGCGGGTTGCGCCGGCTCACCGTTTCATAGTCGACGCCGAGGCGCGCCGTGACTCCTGGGCGAAAGCCCTCCACCACCACATCGGCTCGGTCCACGAGGCGGAAGAACGCCTCACGCATCGCCTCATTCTTCAGATCGAGGGCCACGGATCGCTTGTTGCGGTACATGGCGAGAAACGCCTTGTGTCGGTCGCTCACGCCCATCGCGGCATCGACCCGCCGTGCGGCGGCCGGCGGCTCTTCCACGACGATCACATCCGCGCCCAGATCCGCCATCAGCATGGTGCAATACGGTCCGGGCGCGTACCGCGAAAGGTCCAACACTCGTATTCCTTCTAAAGGCATCATCACTGTCTCACTTCACACGGGGCGCGACCTAGCAGCCTGTCGGACTTGCAGCTCGCAGCGACCCAACACGTCCGCCGGAAGCCTCTGGAGTGCGGGCGGGGAGCGGTCCCGTCGAACCGACGCCGGGCGCAGCCCCTAGAAAATGACCTTGTGGTCGAGCAGCCAGCGGTAGCGTTCCTCGGTGATCTTCATCAGCTTCTTGAAGACGTAGTCGTTATCCTGGCCGATCGACGGCCCCGGCCGCACGTCGGCCTTGAACCCGGTGGTCTTCACGTATGCCCCGTAAATCGTTTCCGTGAATCCGAGCGGGTGTCGCACCTCGATGAACGTGCCCCGCGCTTTGTAGTGCGGATCGTTGAGCAGGTCAGCCACATTGAGCACGGGTGCCGCCGCTACACCATGGGCCTGCAGCCGCTGCGCCAGCGTGCGGTCGTCGAAGTTGCGGGTCCACTGCGACAGCCGTTCGTGCAACACGTCGATATTCGCGACGCGCCGGGCGGCATCGGCAAACTCCGGCACCTGCGCCCATGCCGGGTTGCCCATCGCTTTCACCAAGCCCTGCCATTCGTCCTCAGTGAGCACCGCGAGGCTGATCCAGCGGTCATCGTCCTCGCCCTTGCCGGCGCAGCGGAAGACGCCGTGCGGAGCGGCGACGCCGAGCGGGTGCCGGTTGCCGA
The DNA here is from genome assembly GCA_036382395.1 of Candidatus Binatia bacterium. Classification (NCBI taxonomy): domain Bacteria; phylum Candidatus Binatota; class Binatia (SeqCode); species Binatia bacterium. The sequence continues at coordinate 1,280 of DASVHW010000394.1, forward strand.
TCGGGCCAGCGACGCGGCCGTTCATGACGTAGTCCATGAACGCGGGGGCGATCAGTTGCATCACCCCCTCCTGCTGGGAGAAATCGATGTGCTGCCCCTTGCCGGTGCGGTCACGGTAGTTGAGGGCAAGCAGCACGCCGAAGGCGCTGATGACGCCACCGAGCGGGTCGGCGAACGCGTTCTCCACGGGAATCGGCGGCTCGCCGAGATACCCCGTGATGCTGTCCAAGCCGGTGATGCTGCTCAAGCTCATGCCGTAGGTGCGGATACCCTTGAGCGGCCCGAAGAGGCCGGCGGCAGGCATCGAGGCCATGATGATGTCCGGGTTCACGGCACGCAGATCCTCGTAGCCCAGGTGGAGCTTGTCCATGACTCCCGGCCCGAAGTTCTCCATGACGACATCACACTGCGCCACCAGTTGCCGGCCCAGTTCCTGCCCCTCGGGTTTTTTCAGATCGATGGTGACGCTGCCGTTCCCGGCCCAGCAGGCGTGGTTCTGTATGCTACGATTTGGATCGCGGATGCCCTCGGCAAATGGAGGCAGCGTGCGATTGATGTCGACGCGCGTGCGTGATTCGATCTTGTACACCTCGGCACCGAGGAAACCGAGCGTTTGACCCGCCACCGGCCCGAGCCATCCCCATCCAAAGTTCGCCACGCGAATACCGGCAAGTGGCCGGGTGCGCTTCCGAGTCCCCGCCCCTGTTGCCACCTCCGGCAACGGGGGCGGGTTAGGGTGGGGGCCTGTCTCGGGACCAAGCGCCGCGAACACCTCGCCGTTATGCTCTCCCAGCAGGGGCGCTGCCGCGCGCGGCCCGCCCGGGCTTTCGGGCAACCGAATCGGCGCACCCATGGTGCGCACGCGGCCGAGCACGGGATGCTCGATTTCCACGAAGTATCGTCGTGCCTTCAGATGCGGATGCTCCACCACTTCGGCGACGGTGAACAGTGCCGTCGTGGGACAACCGTTCGCCTGGCACAGATCCATGATCTCTTGCTTGCTGTGCTCGCTCGTCCACTGCTCGATGAGCGGGTAGATCATGTCGGCATTCTGGGCGCGGACGAACATGTCCTGGAACATTTCCAGGTCGGCCCACTCAGGGTTGCCCATCGCCGTGCGCAGCCCGTTCCACTGCCCCGGCTCCAGGGCCATCATCCAAACGTGGCCGTCCTTGCACGGCAGGATCGTCGCGGGCGCACCCAGCGGCATGCCCACACCCGTGCGTGTCTCGAACTTTCTGTCCTGCGCATAGCCGCCGATACTCTGCGCCCCGACGAACAACGCGGCCACGGCTTCCGCGCACGAGACGTCCAGGTGTTGGCCCCCGGTGCGCGTGCGCCCGCACACGGCGGCCAGGCCCCACGCGGCGGCGACGTAGGCACCGAAGAAGTCTGCCGAGAAGGTGCCGTGCTGCAGCGGTGGTTCCTTCGGACGGCCGCAGTAGCGGCTCCCGGCGGCAGACAAGTGGAAGGCGTTTAGGTCGTACCCGTTCCAGTCGGCGTACGGCCCGGTCTGGCCGAACGGCGTGATCGAGATCATCACCAGATCGGGGTTGATCGCGGCGATGGCGGCGTAATCCAGCCCCCACTGGTGCATCTGCGGCGGCCGATTGTTCTCGATGAACACGTCCGCTTGCTCCAAGAGCCTGAGCAGTTGGTTGCGCCCGTCAGGCGTGCCGACATCCAGGGTGACACCGCGCTTGTTGGTGTTCAGGAAAAAGAACAACCCGCTTTTTTCCGGATGCGGCTGGTCGCCCGGAAACGGACCCCACCGGCGGGCGACGTCGCCTTGTAGCGGCTCGACTTTGATTACCTCAGCGCCATAGTCCGCGAACAACTTGGCGCAGAACGACGCCGACACACCTTGACCCAACTCAATCACCCGGATGCCCTGGAGCGCGCCGTCAGCCATAATGCGTTTGCCTCACACTCTTCAGGGGCGACCTTGTGAGCCGGTTCGACAGCGGAGTCAAGCGCTTAGGATTGCATTCGCTGCGAGACCTCCTTGATTTCGAAGCCGGAGTTGGCCATGATCGGCCGCCGCTACACCGAACCGACCGAGACAGCCGAGATCATTCCCGGAAAGGACAACGACGATCGTGGCCAGGAATCCATTACACACCAAATTGTGCGATTCGCTTGGAATCGAGTACCCGATTGTGGCGTTCACCCACTGCAAGGATGTTGCAGCCGCGGTCATCAACGCCGGCGGATTCGCTGTGCTCGGCGAGACGCATCACTCGCCGGAGGAGATCGAACAGGACCTCAGGTGGCTCAAGGAAAAGATCGGCGACAAGAAGTACGGGATCGACTTGGTCTTCCCTGCCTCCGTACCGCCGGCGGGCTCGATCGAGGAGCTGCTCACCCAGATCCCGAAGGCGCAGCGCGATTTCACCGACGACATCATACAGCGGCACAATATTCCGCCGCCCAAGAACCGGCCGGAGCTGTACGACCTCCGCTGGATGACACAGGACATGCCGCGCAAGCAACTCGAGGTGGCGCTCGACCTGAAGGTGCCGGTGCTGGCATCTGGCCTCGGCAACCCCGCATTTGTGGTCGAAGCGGCGCACGAGCGTGGCATGCAGGTGTGGGGGCTCGTCGGCAAGGTCCGGCAAGCCAAGAAAGAGCTCGAGGCGGGCGTCGACGTCATCGTCGCGCAGGGTTTCGATGCGGGCGGCCACACCGGCCCGATTGGGACGTTCTCGATCGTGCCGCAAGTGGCGGCGATCGCGGGAGACAGGCCGGTCGTCGCCGCGGGCGGCGTCACCACCGGCCGCCACCTGGCGGGTGCCATCGCGCTGGGCGCGTCGGGCGTGTGGTGCGGGACCCTCTGGCTCCCGTCGCGCGAGTCCGACAGGGAGATGGTGATCAAGGAGTTGATCCTCAAGACCACGGCCGATAAGACCGCATACTCGGCCTGCATCTCGGGCTTCACGATGCGTACCGTGAAGTGCAAGTGGCACGAGGAATGGGAGCGACCCGATGCACCGCCGCCGGCACCCGCACCCTACCAGTTGCTGCTGTTCGCCCAGGTCAAGCAAGCCGTGATGGATCACAACATCGAGTCGTTCATGACCGAAGCGGCAGGCCAAGGCGTCGACTTCGTCACCTCGATGAAGCCGTGCCGGCAAATCGTGTTCGACATGGTGGAAGAAGCGCTCGGCGTCTTCGAGGACATCCTCGGCGCTCCACTGGGTGACGAGTAGCGCGCCGCTGCACTTACAGGCGCTCGAAAAGGCGATTGGACTCTAAGCAGTTTGCGGCCGGTTGACCTTGAACTCCCACTTGCAGCAGATGCCGTCTTTGTTCTTGCGTGGGGGGACCTGCAGGGCCGTGGACGTCATGTTGGGGTTGGTGAGTTTGCAGAACTGGGCGAACGCCCGGTCCTCGACGCCGCCCGGTCCGCACAGGCATTGGACGTCCTTGTCGGTTCCCGTCGCTTCAAAGTATGCGAGGCTTGGACAGCGGGTGAACGTGAGGACGACATGGTCCGGGCTCTTGACGTCGTGTTCGAACTCGTAGAATTGCCCGCCGGCGCCGTCCGGAGCGACCTGAAAAATCTTCAGCAGCGCCAGGACGTCGTCTCCCTGAATGTTCATCGCCTCCCTGAGGAGCGGGAGATAGAACTTCCGCAGCACCCGCTCGTAGACCTCGGCGTCCAAGTTGAAGGCCTCCTCGAGGCTCATGCGCTTACGGTTGTTCGTGTTCCACATCCCCATCAGGCCGACGAAGATCGTGCGATATGCCTTGATGAGTCTGACGAGCGCCTCTTTGGAGAAATCCTCGAATTTGAGGTCGGGATTGTAAGGAGCACTGTAGTCCTTGAGCTCTTCCGCCATGTGATTCTCCTCCCTGAATTTATGAGAATGTGATACTTGCTTTTCCGCCGTCATACAACATGCCCGTTCCGCCGCAGCATGCGGTGGCCGTTCGTCGGAGCACGGTGGGAGTCGGGGCATGCGCGAAAGGGGAATACGGATGGACGTGCCAAAGAAGCTGGAAGATCTGCCGACCAGTTCACTGCGTTTCGTGGGACGCGAGGTCGAACGAGTGGAGGACCGCTCGCTGGTGACCGGACGCACGGAGTTCATCGACAACGTGCGCTTGCCGGGGATGCTGCACTGCGCCATCCTGCGCAGCCCCTACCCCCACGCCCGCATCAAGCACGTCGATACGAGTGCGGCGGAACAGCTGCCCGGCGTAGTGGCCGTGGTCACCGGTGAAGATGCGCTGCGTTGGAGCTTCCCGACGGGTACCGTCCCGGAGGGGTGGGGTACGCACTGCATGGCGACGGACAAGGTGCGTTACGTGGGCGAGCCGGTCGCGGCCGTCGCGGCCACCAGCCGGTACGTCGCTGAGGACGCTGTGGAACTCATTGCCGTGGACTACGACCCGCTGCCGCCGGCGGTCGATGGACTGCAGGCGATACAACCCGACAGCCCGCGCCTGTTCGAGCAACACGCCAACAACATCATGTTCCAGAAGGTCTTCACCTGGGGCGATGTGGAGCAGGCGTTCCGGGATGCCGACCACGTGTTCACCGAGAAGTTCCGCTGGCATCGCGTCGGCGCCAATCCAATGGAGACCTTCGGTGTGATCGTGGAGTGGGATCCGGTGGAGGGCAGCGTGACCTGTCGCGGCACGTTCCAATCGCCATCGCTCATCGCCATTGGGAGAGCTTTGGTGCTCGGGCTGCCGCTGAACAAGGTGCGGCTCATCAGCCATCCGCGGGGCGGCAGCTTCGGCGGCAAGATGGGGTACCGGGGCACGGACATCAGTGCGCTGCTCTCCCGCAAGGCCGGCGGGCGCCCGGTGAAGTGGATCGAAGACCGTATGGAGTATCTGGTCGGGGGAAGCGGCCAGGCATGGGATCGCTTCTATGAGGCTTCGCTCGCGGTGAAAAACGATGGAACGCTCACCGGCTTCAAGGTCAAGCTCGTGGAGGACCTCGGGGCCACCGGAGAAGGCTACTCGTCGCTCGGGGCGGTGAAGCCGCTGACGTGCTTCACCGGCTGTTACACGATTCCTGTTGCTGGGTACGACCTCACGCTCGTCGCGACCAACAAGGTTCCCACCACCGCGTATCGGGGTATGGGTCCACCACCACACAACTTCGTGCTGGAGCAGCTCATCGATAT
>DASVHW010000395.1 GCA_036382395.1 Candidatus Binatia bacterium
CACGTACTCGACGAAGTCCACTCCGTCGATGAGCTCCATGGTGAAGAAGCCCTCGCGCTCGTCGACCACTAGCTCGTACAATTCGACCAGGTTCGGATGGAGGATACCGCCAAGCGAGCGGAATTCCTGTTTGAGTTGGTAGAGCTGCTCGGGCGCGCGGGCACCCAGGGTTTTCAGTGCGACCTCGGTGTCCGTTTCCCGATCATGTATCCGGTACACGATGCCCATGCTGCCGCGGCCGAGCAACGCAAGCGGTTTGAAACGATCAGTCCCGGCGAATCCTTCCATCGGGTCCGCAGGCTGGGGTGGTGTGCGGTCGATCGGGCCGCTCATTCCGGCGTGCGCTCGAGGCCGAGCGCACGGATCAGGTTGTACACATGGGACCGGGCGAGGTCGAGCCGCCGGGCCGCATCCATGACGTTCCAACCCGTCTCTTCGAGCGTCTCACGCAACAGGCGCGCTTGGAAACGCCGCGTCGCCTCTTGAAACGTGATGGGTAGGGGTTCCGCCGACGACTCCGCCAGCTCCGGAAACAGATGGTTACGCTCGATCTGCATCGATCGCTCGCTCACGGCCCGAATCATGGCAGCCTCGACGGCGTGAGCCAGTTGCCGGATGTTGCCGGGCCATTCCGCGGTCTCGGCCGCACGCAGCGCGTTGCCCGAGAGCGCCAGCCGTGGCAGCCCGTGCCGCTCGCACGCGTTGCCGCCGAAAAACGCCACCAACTCCGGAATATCTTCACGTCGTTCGGCGAGCGCAGGGACACGGATCGGCAGCACCTGCAAGCGGTAGAACAGGTCTTCGCGAAACCGGTGCTCCGCCACCCCCCGCTGGAGATCGGTGTTGGTGGCTGCAACAACTCGGACATCGGCCTGAACCGGCTTGGAGCTTCCGAGCGGGTAGTACTGTTTCGACTGCAGCAGTTGCAGCAATTTGGCCTGCGCCGCCAGGCTCAGATCGCCAATTTCATCGAGAAAAAGCGTGCCACTTTCCGCCGCTGCAACCTTTCCATCCATACGACGTGTCGCCGTCGAATGCGCGCCCGGCAAGGCGCCGAACAGTTCGCTCTCCACCAGGTTCTCCGGCAGGGCACCGCAGCTGACTTCGACAAACGGGCGTCCCGCACGCGGCCCGTTGTCGTGGATAACGCGTGCGAGCTGGCTCTTCCCGGTGCCCGACTCCCCAGTGAGGAGGACACTGACGTCCAGCGGCGCGATCAACGCCACCTGCCGCAGCACGGCGGCCAGCGCCGGGCTGCGCCCGATCACGCCGCTCAGGCGTAGCGTCTCGCGCAGTGACTTCGTCGGGTCGGCGACGGCCCGGGTGCGGTCCTGCACCAGCAACCGATCGGCAAGCGGAGCCAGGTGACGGGCAAAGATCTCGACCCGGCCCTGCTCCTCTTCCGAAAACAATCCGGGTGCTGCACGGCCCTGAAGGTACAACACCCCGCGCGGGGGGTCGTCGCCAATCGGTGCGCACAGCACCGCCTCGATGCGGCCGAGGCGCACGCTGTCCCGGCCGCTGAAACGCGGGTCCAGCAATGCCGACGGGGTGACGATCGTCTGCCCGGTCGCCAGCGCTTCGGCGATGATCCCTCGCGAGATGGCGCGGCGCACGCTTTCGATCTCCTCCGCCGAAAACCCGTGCGCCATCCACCAGCGCGGGGTCCCGTTTCCATCATCGTCCGGCTGGAGTTCCAGGTATCCCTGCTGCGCCTGCGTCACCCCCACAACCAGCTCCAGCGCGCCCCGAAGAAACGGCACGGGTTCCTGCTCGTGGACCAGACTGACCAGCCGGAAACAAAGGTCGCAATCCTTCCCAATACCGGCAAGCGCGTTATGAACCTGCTGCGTCATTTCCTTCAAGTGTCCGAGTGGCCATCCTAATACAGCACCGACCGCCCCAAAGCCAACGGCAAAGCACACTCTACCCACTTGGCCAGCTGGGCATCCGTGCGCCGCCCTCTCTGTCCACTCCGGTGGACGCCGGAAGTCCGCTTGTCCACTCCAGTGGACACAGAACCTGGAATGGGCGGGCCATCGGAACGCAACGGGACCAGTCGCATGATGAGGCTGTGCTGGCACCAACTGTGCTCTCACAATCAGCCATGACACAACTCGACCGCAATCAGGCCCAGATCATTCCGAGCGCAAACGTAGCTGAGACGCAACCGGAGATGTCGCGTTCACAACAGGCGCTTGCTCTCACGCGGCAGTGCGAGCAGTGCCTTTTTCGCTTAACAGGTAAACCTGCCTGCGTCGCGTTTCCGTGGGGCATCCCACTCGAGATCCGCAATGGGGACTTCGACCACACCGAACCCCACCCGGGTGACGGCGGCTTTCGTTTCGTACCCTTTCGCCACACCAGATTTCTCGCCCCGTCGCGACTGCACTCTTGATGTCTGGGATCTTCCACATGTCGCCATCCGGGGGCAGCGGGAATACGGGCTCGGCACGCAAGTCTTGGCGCCATGCGCGCCCAGCGGCAACCGCGGCCACATCAGCATCGTCCCTCGTCCACAAATTAGGACTGGGAATCTTTCTTCAGAAGGGGGCCACAATGGTTGGCTTGTCGCATCAGCAGGAACTGGTACTGCTTCTGCGCTTCGGCCAGGGTCCGCGTCCGGCCACGTACGAACAGGTGGCAGACGCTCTCGGCGTCTCCCCGCGCGCCGTCGAGCAAATCGAGAACGAGGCGCTGCGGCTTCTACGCCAGAGCGCGATGGACCCTCTCAGCAAAGGCTGGAACGGCTGGGACGAAGCCTAGTGGCGTCAAGTGAAGAGGACGATCCATGGCTGAGAAGCCAGCTGATACGCCAAGCGCCACCAGTGCACCTTCCTCAAGCGGGCAGTGCGATCGGTGCATCTTCCGTTCCCCGGGCAGAACAGCCTGTGTGGCGTTTCCATGGGGCATCCCTGCTGAGATGCTTGAAGGCCGCTTCGACCACACCCAGCCTCATCCCGGCGATGGCGGCTTCCGCTTCGTACCGCGGCGCTGAGGAAACACCCCGTGCAAATACCCATGAAGACCGTTTGGCTCGAGTAGCCGCCACGTGTTTCTGGCGGCGTACAGCAGGGCGCTCATGTCCAAGCGACGATCTGGGCCGGCTCGCTGCCGCGACGTGCACAAGCGCCGGCGAAACACCTCCTGCGGTCACGCCAGACCCGGCTTTTTCATAGCTCCAAATCAGCCGCCGCGTTGAGGGACAGCGGGTCGCGCTCGCCGCGCCGCAGCCGCGGCTCCGCCGCCACCGCGATCATCGCCGCGTTGTCGGTGCAATAGTGCAGCGGCGGAATACTGATGGCCATGCCGAACTCCGTGGCCGCCTCTTGGGCACGGTGGCGCAGCCGTGAGTTGGCTGACACGCCGCCCGCAATGACGATCCGGGGACATTGCACGCTGTGGGCGGCCGCGAAGGTCGTATCGAGGAGCATGTCGACCACCGCCTCCTGAAAACTTGCCGCGACGTCTGCCGCGGCGGCATCGCTGTCGATCGGGTGCGCGCGCACGTACTGCCATACCGCCGTCTTCAAGCCGCTGAAGCTGAATTCGAAACGCACCCCGTCACGCGGTGCCTTCAGGCGTGCGCGTGGAAAACGGATGGCCTTTGGATCACCCTTACGCGCCAGGCTATCGATGACCCGGCCCCCCGGATAGCCGAGCCCCATCGTCTTGGCCACCTTGTCGAAAGCCTCACCGGCCGCGTCATCTCGTGTCGACCCCAGCAACTGGTAACGGCCCCAGTCCTCAGCGTAGTACAAGCTGGTGTGCCCACCCGACACCAGTAGCGCCACGTAGGGGAATGGGGTCCGGCCATCGATCTGCACCGAGAGCAGATGGCCCTCGAGATGATTGACCCCCATAAACGGGAGCTGGCGCGCAAACGCCATCGCCTTCGCGATCGAGAGTCCCACCAGCAACGAACCGACCAGCCCCGGCCCGCAGGTCGCCGCCACCGCGTCGATATCCGCCAGCGTCAGCTGCGCCCGCGTCAGCGCATCTTCGATGACGGGGACAATGTTGCGCATGTGCGAACGTGACGCCAGCTCCGGCACCACGCCACCGTAGCGGCAGTGGACATCGTCTTGCGACGTCACAACGCTGGACAGTACCGCCCCATCCGCCAGGACGGCCGCGGCGGTATCGTCGCACGAGCTTTCAATCGCGAGGATGCGCATGACGGTAGACTGGCGACGGCTCTGCGGCTAATTGCTCCCGCTGAGCCGCGCGATGCCGACGCGCGCCGCCAGGTTGTTGGGATCGGCCGTAATCGCCGCTTGATAGGCTTTGCGCGCGTCGGGGTAGCGGCCCACCTCCTCGAACACTGCCCCCTGCAGGCTGTGGATGCGCCCCCGCGAGACGCGATCGGTACGTCCGCCGAGCGACGCCGCACGGCTGGCAAAGGCGATCGCTTGATCGTAATGTTTCTTGAGGAAATGCACCTGGGCGAGAAAGTAGTAGCCGTGGGCGCTGGCAGGGTCAATGGCGACCGCACGCTCGAAACGATCGAGGGCGGCGTCGTACGCACCTTGACGAAGCCGTTCGCGTCCGTCCTCGATCAAGCGCAGCGCAGCGGTAACATTGGGCGGCGTCGTTGAACTGATCTGGGTTAGCAGCGATTCCGGTTCGGTGGGACTCACTGCCACCTCAGCCTCCGCCGTCGGGGTCGGCAGCGGCGTCTCGGCTGCACCGGGTGCAGGCGTAAATCCGCCGATCTCGCCGAGCGTGCTCTCCTGCAGTGCTGGAGTCGGTGTTGACGTCGGCGCGCGTCGGGGTCTCGTCGGGGTCGGCGCCGCCCGCGGCGTCTCCGCCACGCGCTCAGGCGGCGCCGGCCGCAATGGAGTGACGCACCCGCTGAAGGAGATTGCGAGCGTGGCGAAGACACTCACGCAGGTACGCGATGCGTAGATCATGTGGGACGACTCCGGAACCATGTCGACAGTGGAATATATCAGAGCGCATCGAATAGCGACGGGCGTCATTCGAAAACACATACAAGGCTTGGGCGGAAGCTGACAACCGGCGCCCTCCCCGTTGACGAGGCGCGTATTCGGCCCCTATCCTGGCTCAGGATGGGGGCGCAGAAGGCCAAAGGTGGGTGTGAACCGATCAATCTGTTTCGTTACCGGCCGACGAACGTTTTCATGGGCTACCGCGCCGTCTTCGAAACCATGCGTGACCATCCGGAAGAGGCCACAGCGATCCTCGGCCGGTACGGATACAGCTTCGATCTCGCCGTCGCCTCCCGGCGTTACACCCGGCTGCAACGCCACCGAGGCAATCCGGAGGCGTTGGAAGACACGCTGCTGATGCCCAAGCCGGAGGTGGAAGAGGAATGAGGCGCTCCGAGTTCAACATCAGAGGAGAGGAACAATGGCCGCACGCCTGACGCACGGTGACCCGCAAACGCTGTACCGCGGCAAGCTCCGCAGTGTACGGGAAGCGGTCGATCTCCTCCACGTAGAGGACACACTGGCGGCACCTATTTTGACCGGTCAGCCGGCGGCGTTTCTCGACGCCTTGGCCGCGCGTAGCGACTACCGCGATCTCTCGATCTTCAGCGGTCTGCTGATCGAGCCCTATCCGGTCCTGCAGCAACCCGGCGTCCGCCTGACCAGCGGGTTCTATGGGCCGATCGAACGGCAGCTGAAGTCCATGGGCGCCAAGGTGCGCTACCTGCCCGCAGACTTCATCGGTTGGGAGCGCTACGCCCGCCTCGCCCGCCCCCGGGTGGTCGCCTCTGCAGTGTCGCCCATGGATCAGTACGGCTACCTGAACTTCGGACTGCATGCCGGCGCAACCTTCAACGCCTTCCTCGAAGCCGCTCGCGATCCGCATCGGCTGGCCATCGCCGAGGTCAATCCTGGCCTGCCGCACGTCCTCGGCCTCGGCCGCTACGGTGGCCATCGCATTCATATTGCGGAAGTTGATTGTGTCGTGGAGTCGGACCGTTCCATCTTCGAACTGCCGGATCAGCCGGTGACGGAAGAGGACAATGCCATCGCCCGCCACATCGAGCAGCTGATCCAAAATGGGGCGACCTTGCAGATCGGCATTGGTGCCATTCCAACCATCGTCGTCGGGATGCTCGCTGCCGGAACCAAAGGGGATTTCGGCATTCATACCGAAATGATCACCAATGCCGTCTTGCGCCTGCACCGGGCGGGCAAGGTAACGAACCACAAGGGCATCTACGACGGATTCTCGGTGGGGACATTCGCGGCCGGCAGCAAGGAGCTGTACACGTGGATGGATCGCAACCCCGAAGTGCGCATGCTCCCCGTCGCCGAGGTGAACGATCCTGCCATCATCCGTCGCAACCGTCTGATGGTCAGCATCAACGGTGCTCTGGCAGTGGACCTCTCCGCTCAGGTGATGGCCGACACCATCGGACCGCGCCAGTATTCGGGGGTTGGAGGACATGAGCTCTTCGCCATCGGCGCACACGACAGCGATGGCGGCAAGAGCATCATCTGCCTGCACTCGACGGCCCGGAGCGAGGGCAAGACCATTTCAACCATCGTCCCGTCCCTGCCGCTCGGCACCCCGGTGACGACGCCACGGCATCATGTCCAGTACGTCATTACCGAGCACGGCGTGGCCAACCTCGGCCTGCTGACGGACGTCGAGCGAGCGCACGCGCTGATCGACATCGCACACCCGGACTTCCGGGACGAGTTGCGCGCGGCGGCGCGGGAGCTGCCGTAGATTTCAGCAGCACGCGATCGGGGAAAAGGAGACGAGCCCCACGAATCGCGATTGCCTACGGCGCTCCCACAATCTCTCGCAGCGCACCGCGCACCGGGTGCAGGGGGCACGGCACCGTGGGCTCTGTCCCTGCATAGAACGCCTCATCGAGGCTCTCCGGGCACTGCGGCGTCGCCAACATGCCGGAGGCTGGATCGATGCGGACTAGCGCGATTCCCGGTGGCGGGGTGAACGAGTTGGGGGGAAGTCCGGCCGTCGCCTGCTTCATGAAGTCGGTCCAGATCGGCAGCGCGGCCTCGGCGCCGGCCAGGTTGAGCGGACGCTTGTGATCGAACCCAACCCACACGACGGCCAGCAAGTCGGGCGTAAAGCCGGCGAACCAGGCATCGCTGTAGTCGTTCGTGGTACCGGTCTTGCCTGCCGCTGGCCGCTTGAATCCCTGTTTGCGCGCGGCGTGGGCGGTGCCGTAGTCGAACACGCCTTCCATCAAGTGAGTCACCAGGTACGCCGTGTCGGCGGGAATCACCTGCTCGGCCTGCACGGGGTTGCGTTCGATCGGCTGTTTGCTGTGATCGAACACCTTCTTGATGGCGAGTGGTGTGCTGCGCAGGCCGCTGTCGGCCAACGCCGTGAACGCTTGCGCCACTTCGAACGGCACCACTTCCGCGGCCCCGAGCACGACCGATGGGTACGGCGGCAGCGGTGAGTTGATCCCGAACCGGCGCGCCATTTCGATGATGGGTTCCAGTCCCACGTCGTGGGCCAGGCGGGCGGTCGCCGCATTGAGGGAATGCTCCAGGGCCTCGCGCACCGTCACCTCTCCCATGTAACGCTTCTTGTAGTTGGCGGGCGTCCACACCTGGTTGTCGTAGGCCCACTCGAAGGGCTCATCGGCAATCCGCGTCGTTGGCAGAATGGGTGAGGCATTGTGCCGCGTTTCTTCGAAGGCGGTCAGATAGGTGAACGGCTTGAAGACCGATCCCGGCTGGCGCAGGGCCTGCGTGCAGCGATTGAACTGACTGCTGCGGTACTCGCGCCCACCCATCATCGCCTTGATCGCACCCGTCTGCGGTTGAATGACGATCAGGCACCCTTGCAGCTGGTCAGCGGGCTTGGTGGCACGCAGGCGCGGGTAGCGCCGCTCCAGGTCGGCCAGACCGGCCTGCAACGCATGCTCGGCGAGCTTCTGCAAGTGCGTGTCGAGCGAGGTGTGGATCTGCAAACCTTCCGTGGTCAGCACGTGGCTCGGGTAGGTTTGCGACAGTTCCTGCCGAACGAAGTCGGTGAAATACGGCGCATCGTTCGTTTCGTTGACCACGGAAGCGGTGCGCACCGGTTCCTGAATGGCGGCGGCATACTGCTCCGCGGTGAGGTCGCTCTGCTTCAGCATGGACAGCAGAGCGAAGTTGCGGCGGCGTCTTGAGGCGACCGGGTCGCGGAAGGGCGAGTAGCGGTTCGGGGCTTTGATCAGTCCGGCGAGCGTAGCGATTTCGGCGACCGAAAGATCTTGCGGCTCCTTGTCGAAATAGAAATGCGAGGCTTGCCAGAGGCCGTAGATGCCTTGCGCCCCTTTCTGCCCGAGATAGATCTCGTTGACATAGTTCGTCAGGATCTCCTGCTTCGAGAAGCGCCGCTCGATGATGAGCGCCATCAGCGCTTCGGTGAGCTTGCGCTTCATGCTGCGCTCGTCGGTGAGGAAGAAGTTCTTCATCAGCTGCTGGGTCAACGTACTGCCGCCCTGTTCAACGCGGTGGCTGCGCAGATCGACCCAGAGCGCCCGTGCGATACCGCCGACATCGATGCCAGGGTGCTCGTAGAAATGCTGATCCTCGACGTCGATGATGGCGCGCAGCAGTAATGGCGGCAGCTGATCGAGGCTGACCAGATGCCGTTCCTCCCAGATCCCCTGGTACAGGCAGCTGATGAGTTCGGGGTCGAACTCGAAAGCGTACAGCTCCTTGTGGCTGGCGAGATCTTCGATGCGTGTGACGGCATCCCCCGAAAGATTCAGCCGGACGAGGGTGCCACTGCCCTCCACTGTGGGATAGGGAAACTCGTGCAGGTAGATGTCCAGGCCGTTCTTATCGACGTGGTACTGGCCCCGGCGCGTCACCTCGCCATCGACGCGCTGGTAGTCGAGGTCGTGCAGCCGCTCGTAGAACCCGACCGCCTTCAGATCCATCCCCGGATAGATCAAGAGGCTATCCGAGTAGATCTTGGAGGGGAAACTCCAGCGGTGGGTTTGAAACTTCTCGACGACGACCGGTTCCCACTGGCGCAGCATGAGCCACAAGGCCACGCTGCCCACTGCGGCGGCCGCGACGATCAGAAGCAGCAGAACGAATGCGATGCGTCGCAACATTGGCAGCGATCGGCTCGGCGCTCAGCCATCAGCGCTCAGTTGGTTTGAAAGAGCAGTGAGGCCAGGGCACGCTTCCCTGGCCTCACTCGCCGGCTATTCAGCCGCAGGCTTGAGCGCCATGAAGATGGTGTTGTCGCCCCGTCGGACGAGCATCAAGACGCTCTTCCCCTTGCCTGCCGATTTGATGGCCTTCCGATAGCTCGCCAAATCCCTCACCGGCTCGCGGTTGACTTCCAGGATCACGTCGCCGCGGTGCATTCCCGCATCGTCGGCGCTGCTGCCCGGCTCGACGCCGGAGACCACGACACCCTTGATGTCGCCGCTGAGTCCGAGACTCTCGGCGATCTCCGGCGTCAGTGGCTGCACGGTGAGGCCAAAGCCCTGTTCCTTGCCAACGGCGGCGGTCTCCTCCTCCTTCAGCTCGCCGAGTTTGACGGAGAGTGTCTCCGTGCGCTTGTCGCGAGTGAGCTTGATGCTCACCGTCTTGCCCACCGGCGTCCGCGCCACCAGCATCGGCAGCTCGGTCGACTCCTTGATGGCATGGCCGTCGAACTCGACGATCACGTCACCCACTTTCACGCCGGCCGCGTATGCGGGGCCATCCTTCATCACATCCGCGACCAGGGCGCCCCTGGTTTCCTTGAGGCCAAAGTTCTCGGCGATGTCCGGCGTGACTTTCTGAATCATCACGCCGAGCCACGCGCGCGTGACGCGGCCCTTCTCTTCGAGCTCGGGCAGCAGGTCTTTGGCCACATTCACGGGAATGGCGAAACCGATACCGATGTTGCCGCCGGAGCGGCTGAAGATGGCGGTGTTGATGCCGACGACCTCGCCCTTCAGGTTGATCAGCGGTCCGCCCGAGTTGCCGGGGTTGATGGCGGCGTCGGTCTGGATGAAATTGTCGTAGCTGCCCTGCCCGATGAAGCGTCCCTTGGCGCTGACAATGCCGGCGGTTACGGTATGTTCGAGGCCGAAGGGATTACCGATCGCCACGACCCACTCGCCGACCTTCAGCTCATCCGAGTTGCCCATGGTGACGGTGGTCAAGTCCTTGGCGTCATCGATCTTGATCACCGCAATGTCGGTCTTCTGATCACGGCCCACGACCCTGGCCTTGTACTCTTTCTCGTCCGCGAGTTTGACCAGAATTTCGTCGGCGTTCTCGATGACGTGATTATTGGTCAGAATGTAGCCGTCGCGGTTGATGATGAATCCCGATCCGAGGCTGCGTTGCTTGAACTGGCGCTTCGGCATCGGACCGAAGAAGCGCTCGAAGGGCTCCCAGAACTCGTGCGGGTCCCCCTGCCCTTGCCCTTGCCCTCCGCCTCCGCCGAATGGACCTCCCTCCATGTGCGGCGAAGATTCCCCTTGCGAAGTAGTGGAGACGTTGACCACGGCCGGGCTCACTTTTTCGCTCAGGACAGTGAAGTCGGGCAACCCGCTGACCGCTGCTCCCTGCACCTTTGGCGCCAGTGCTGGGGTTGGCGTCGCCGCCTGCTCAGCAGCCTCCTCACCCCAGAAGCTGATGGCTTCGACTCGCGAGCTGAGGTTGAGGCCGACGGTGGTTCCCACCCCCGCCAGAAAGCCCGCGAAAATTAGCAAAACGGTTCGACGGGCACGCACGTGCGTACTCATGTTTCCTCCTTGTTCATTCGTCCAGGACTCGGTCGCGTCTTCACGAACGACTGCGCACACGCTCCACGTAATTCAAGCGCAGATCATACAGGACGCTGTCTAGCAGACCCGACTCCGAGCTATCGAGATTGCCTTTGGTTTTTTCCTTGAGGATACCGAGAATATCGATCATCTGCTTGGCAGCTAACAAATCGGTGACGATCCTACCATCGATGGGGTTGGGAATCTCACCCAAATGGGCCAGCGCCTGCGTGCTCAAGCTGAGAATGAACGTGGAGAACATCAGCGGCAGGGGCGGCGCCTCTCGCCGCTCGGCCGCGGGTGCCGACGTGGCGGTGCCCGCAGTTGCCACCGGCTCTTGGCGCGCCGCCGGGGGTTCAGCCGATCCCGCCTGCGGCTCCGGACGCACCTCCCCGGCTGCGGAAAACCGACGCCGGTCTTCCACCTTGAACCCTCGTTTCTCTTGCCGTTCCTCTTCGTTGCTCATTCAACTCACGAAAAAAGCCCGATGCCACCGACGCATCGGGCCATAATTATACCACAGGTCTGCCGCACTCACACATGCATGGCGCGCAATCGCCGGATGCGCTCATCGAGCGGTGGATGCGTGCTGAACAAGTTGGCCAGCGAGCGCCCACTGAGCGGGTTGACAATGAACAGGTGCGCGGTCTGCGGGCTGGCATCCATCGGCAGGCGCTGTGAAGCAGACTCGAGCTTCTCCAGTGCTTTGGCGAGACTCTCACCGCTGTGCAACAGTTGAGCCCCGCTGGCATCGGCCTGGTATTCGCGTGACCGCGAGATCGCAAGCTGGATGACCATCGCCGCCAGCGGCGCCACGATCGACATCACCAGCAGGCCGATGAGCCCCCCACCTTCCTCCCGTTCATCCCGCGAGAGGCCACCGAACATCGCCCCCCAGCGCGCCATGTTCGCCAGCATCATGATGGCGCCCGCCAGAGTGGCAGCGACGGAACTGATCAGGATGTCACGGTTCCGGACGTGGCTGATCTCGTGCGCCAGGACGCCCTCGAGTTCATCCGATGACAACAAGCGCATGATGCCCTCGGTCACCGCCACCGCAGCATGTTCCGGACTGCGGCCGGTCGCAAACGCATTGGCCGCCTCGCTCGGAATCACATACAGCTTCGGCATCGGCATGCCGGCGCGCGTAGTCAGGTTCTGGACGATCCGATAGAGGTCCGGCGCTTCGTTCATGTCCACGGGCCGGGCTCGGTACATCGCCAGGACGATCTTGTCCGAGAACCAATAGCTGCCCAAATTCATGACCGCCGCGAAGACGAAGGCCACCACCAACCCCTGTGATCCGCCGAGGAACCCGCCGAACCACACAATGATACCGGTCAGCAACCCCAACAGCAGCGTGGTTTTCAGCGTGTTAGACATCAGTTATCTCCTGGGCCTTTGACGCAGCCACCAGCCATTTTATTTGACATGGACTGAGAATTGGCCGACGCGTGGGGTCCGCAACCAACCAAAAAGCTAATATGCACCCCCCAGGATGTCAAGCAACGTCCGTGCAGCCCGTCGCAGCCCGTCGCCACGCACCGTGAGTTGGGAAGGCACCGAGGCAGTGGGGCATTCACAATGCCCCACTGCCGGAGCCGTAGATCGCCGCAAAAGGCAAAGGGCGAGGCCCGCGCCTCGCTCACCGACCCGCAAGCGCGCAAGATGAAGATGGGCGACGGTGGCTTTCGGCCCGCCTACAACGTGCAGTTCACCGCTGACACGGAGAGCCAGTTTGTGGAAAAACCGGATTTCTTCACAAGCCCTACGTCCCGCGAGCCTACATGATCGCGCGAGAACCCAGCCAAGGGAGAGGTTTCAATTTCCGGGCTGATCGCAGATGGCCGACTTAGGCCAGTTTGGCATCGAGACCGTGCGTATTCGTCTCGATGCGATCCATCACTGCCGGCTCATCACCCGTTCGCTTCACGTCGCATCTTTAGAGATTTCGGCCTTCAACTGCCGGCCGGCGGCTGGAGCGGCTCAGTTAGGGGCTACCGATAACGCCGCCACTTCCAGTACCCTGGTTTCCGCCGCTGGTGCATGGTCGCAAGGACAACTACGCGTTCCTCTTCCACTCGGTACACGACGTTGTACGGAAAGCCTGGCACCGTTCGTTTTCGGTCCTTGCGGCCCAGAGGTGAACCCGCATCTGGAGATTCCGCGATCAGTTGGTAAATATCTTCGACCGTCTGGATGAAGCGGAACCCGAGACCCTGACGCCGCTTCTCGTAGAAGCGCGCCGCCTCGATCATCTCCGTGGTGGCGCTGCGATGAGCATCTACTGTCTTCACCGAAGCGCATCTCGTGCACGCTGGAACGCCACGGCTGCTGGCTCGGCCGCCGCCGGGTTGTCACGCACCTCCTGATAACGGCGCTCCGCTTCCTCGATCCAGGCCAGCTCTACGTCCTCGTCCACCTGGTCGTCGAGGCTCGTAAGCAGCCGGCTCACGAGCCGGGCCCGCTCGGCAACGGGCAGGCTCAGCGCCTCAGCCTCCAACTCATCTATCTTCGACGCCATGTCCACCTCCGGGGATGGAGAATACCACGGACGGCCGCTGGCCTCTAACGAGCTTGTAGAAACACTTGATGGCGGTTGGCAAGCGCCGCTGCCGTCATCGGCTGAGGCGCCGGGCTCACTCCGACGAGCGGGTCGGTCTGGGTGGGACCTCCGAAACCGGGCCCCATCCGTGGCTCCGAGTTCATGCCGCCACCGCGTGGGCGACCTTCTCGATGTTGTGCACCAGCGCGAACAGCTTCCTCTGCATGTTCACCTTGCCTTTCCCACGCAGCGTGTTGCAGACACTAGCTTCGGCCGTAGATCCAGCGCCCCTCATGCCGACGGTGTCACAGCCGAACCGATGCCGGGCCACAAGCGCAACCGGCAGTCCACGTTCCATACGCGCTGTCGTCGGATTGCGCGGCGAGCAGAGCGCGGGGTTCCGCCCCTGCACCCCATGCGAGGGAAAGACCACTCAGACGCCGTGGTCTCTCCCTCGCGCTCTCTCATCCTGGGCTCGCGCCGGTCCCAGGGGCCACGTTCTCGTGCGCTCGATCGCGCGTAACGTCGTGCGAGTCCAGGCGTCGGGATCCGTCGGCGACGGGTGGATAACGGCACCGTATGGTGGGCGGCGAGAGCGCAATACCGCCTTGCCCGCGAGCAGCGGCTGCGGCGAGGGCCCGGCGATACGGTTGAAGCCAATTTGGGAGAAATCTCTGCGCGTGAGCTTGCCTGCCCCCGCTTGGCACCGATGCCGTGCCGCTGCACGGCCCGGTAGCGGCGGAGCCGCGGCGGGGGCGTCCCCTGCGCCGTCCAATCCAGCGCCGCACAGCGTACCGGCGCCATGGCTCCACGCCTAGTGGCGCGGGAAGGTGGAGCGCGAGGAGGAAACCACCGCGTGGTGTCCTCCTCGCATCTCGGCCGGCGGACAACCAGCACATGCCACTGGCACGCTTGCGGCCCGCGTGCGACGTCTCACGCCAGCGGTGTTTTAAGCGGCACCTTCGGGTCGTACGCCAACCGCCCCGTCTCCTCGTTGCGGTAGCGACCCGCGAAGACCGTGAGATCCAAGTGCTGCTCGACGATCTCGTTCAGCGCGTGCTCGAATGAGCCCGGCACGATCTGATCCGCGTAGCTCAGCGGGATCAGCTTGTCCTGCTTCAGGTCCGTAGGTCCGACTATTCCGAGTTGCTGTACACGCCAGTCCCTATAACCCTTGACCACTGCACGCTGCGGCTCTGCAGCGTACGCCCATGCCGCGTGGCGCGGCATCGAGACCGTGCGTATTCGTTTGGACGCGATCCATCACTGCAGGCTCGTCACCCGTTCGCTCCACGTCGCCTCCTTAGAGATTTCGGCCATCAGGTGCATCCGCTCCCGAACTCGGAATACTCGTTCCTACGAGTTTGTGAAGAAATCCCGCTTGCCGCCTAAAAACGTGGTACAAGCGCCGAACGGCAGTGGTGGAGAGGTGGATGGCACAAGCGGCGCTATTTGGGGACGACCAGAGTGTGGGCCAGGCAACCGATCAGCGGTAAGCACGCGCGAGCAGGCGCCGCACTGACGGGAAACCGCGCGTGGTGACGGCGGACCGCAGTCAGATCGAGCTGCGACCGTATGACCTCGACGGCCTGATCCGGCAGAGCCACCCGGCACGACGGGTCTGGGCGTTTGTCG
>DASVHW010000396.1 GCA_036382395.1 Candidatus Binatia bacterium
CTGGCCCTCGTGGCGCGGCACATCGGGGCACGCCAAGAGGCCGACGCCAACCAGGTACTGGGCCAGTCGATCCTCACTGCATTTGGCCTTTCGGTCGTTGCGATAATCCCGGTGATCATATTTGCATCGGAAATCGTCGGCTTGTTTGGCGTCGAGCCGTCGGTGGTCGCGCAGGGCGGCGATTTTGTCAAGCTGGTCATGTTGTCGATTCCTCAATCGGCGGTCCTGTTCGTCATCGGCTCGGCGTTGCGCGGCGCGGGGGATACACGAACGCCGTTGTTCATCGGTGTCATCGTAAACATCTTCAATATCGTCGGCAACTACGTCCTGATTTTCGGAAAGCTCGGATTGCCGGCCCTGGGGGTGCGTGGATCGGGGCTGGCGACCACTATCGCGTTCACGGTTGGGATCGCGGTGGGCCTACTGCTACTGGTGCGCGGCAGACTCGTCTTAAGGGTCACGCTTCACCCGCTCCGCTTGGACATGAAGACGATTCGCCGGGTGCTGGCCATCGGATACCCGGCTGCCGGCGAACAGATGATCATGCAGATCGGATTTTTCTTTTATCTTGCCTTCGCTGCCCGCTACGGCACCAGCGCCGTGGCGGCGTACTTCATCGGGGTGCGGATCCTGGCGCTGTCATTTCTTCCCGGCTACGGCTTCGCAGCAGCCGCAGCGGCTCTGGTAGGACAGAATCTCGGAGCGGGGGATCCCGTGCTTGCCGAACGGAGCGGATGGGAATCGAACCGGCTGGCGATCTACTTGATGTCCGTTTGCGGTGTCATCATTTTCCTGGCGGCACGGCCGATCGCGACGCTGTTCGTCGACGATGCGCAAGTGGTCACCGACGCGGTTTCATTCATTCGCATGCTGGCTGTGGCGCAGCCTCTGATGGGCATCGATTTCACCATC
Organism: Candidatus Binatia bacterium; assembly: GCA_036382395.1. Lineage (NCBI taxonomy): Bacteria > Candidatus Binatota > Binatia (SeqCode) > Binatia bacterium. Next base: position 913 of record DASVHW010000396.1, read on the forward strand.
GGAGGCGCATTGCGCGGGGCCGGCGACACCCGTTTTCCGCTTCTGGCCGTGTTCGTTGGTTTCTACGGTTGTCGGCTGACGTTTGCGTACGTTGCCGCCGTGGTTCTGCACCTCAGCTTACCATGGGTCTGGTTTGCGCTCATGGGGGACTACGTCGCCCGTGCCGCCCTGAAAGCCTGGCGCTTCCACAGCGGGCGCTGGAAGCATATCGCAGTATAGGTGCGTAGGCCTCCGGCAAATCACAAAATTCCGCTTGACGCGTTGGCCTTACTACTTTAGCCTTTTGGCGCTCATTTGCGGAGGAAATACGATGACTCAAAAGGGGCTGCTTGTTCTTACCACCGTGGTATTGCTCAGCGTTCTCCACTCAGGCGCCGCTTTCGGCGACGTACGCAGAGAACGGACGGCACGCCGACCGTACATCGTGGAAATTGGCCAGCCCTACGCCATCAATGCCCACCGGCTGCAATACGAAATCGACCACATCAGCCAACTGAACGAATACGTCGCCAAGTACGGCTATCCCGACTACGCAGAGATCCAGGAAACCTCGCCGGAATGGCCGTGGGAAGCGTATGAAACGCGCCTGTACTATTTGCAGCGGAACCTGGAAACGGATTTTAGTCCCGTTTTGCTCTCCCCAGCAGCACCGAACTTTGGCGTGCTGAAATTCCGGGGCGACATCACCCCGGAAAAGCGACATGAAATAGAATTGATTCTGCAAGCGCGGGAGAAGCCGGCAGTGCCACCACCGGTTGCAGCGGCGCCGCCAGCGGTCGCGGCCCAACCGCCCACTGACCATGGGTTGACGGAGGCCTTGGTTGCCCGCATCGAAGCCGCCGCCGAACGCGCGGCACAGGCGGCGGATCGGGCGACGGCAGAGAGTGAGGCAGCGGTACGCGCAGCGGATCGGACCACCAACATTGTCGAAACATTGGAACCGCGCGCCGCCGCTCGGCGGTAAACCCGTTCGCGCTGTTTTACGGCGCCGCCTTCGTCATTCGAAGGCGTACGCTGAGCCGTTTCCATCCGTCCGAAAAACTGTTCCCTGCCAGAGTCTGATTGTCCTGAAATCGCGACAAATCCGACCCGCGATTGCGCGGATTCGTACGCGCCCATGGGTTGCCAGGCGTGGCACCTCCGTTGCTTCTTCTCGCGGTCAGGAGGGGACCGATGGATGTGCTGACGTTAAAGGAAAGGAATCGAACGGTCAAAGCGCGCTGCGTCGTATGTGGCGACCTTCTCACTACCGGAACCGTGTGCGAGCTGTGCAAGCATGGCCGCATCAGTTCACGGGAATACGCCGAGATTTTTTGGGAGGAAGCGTAAGAGCGTCGGGCTTGTCTATTGAGCCTTCCGCAGGAGTTGCGGTTCCTTCCGTTGAAGAGTAAAAAGACATTGATTAATGGGCCTCAGGTGCACCGACGGAATCAGTAATGGATCAACCAGCCGCTTTTATTGATCCGCATCATATGGAATCTTCCCCTGCTCTAACCACGGAGGCGGGCTCCCAGCCGTTGCAGTCGACTTCTGACACAGCGCCAATCGGCTCGGCTCGTCAGCTCCTCAATCTTTCGCCAGAGGTGCTGGCCGAGTTGCATTGGATCGCAAGCGAAGGAAGTCCAAGCCTGAGTCGGCACGCCCGCATCATTCTTGCCAGGAATGAAGCACGGCCGCTCAGCGAAATCTCGCACGTTCTCGATGTCGATCGAGCCACGGTTCGGCGATGGCTCCTGCGTTTCGAAAAATACGGGCTGCGCGGCTTGATCCATGCCTCGACCGGGAAAAGCAGGAAACGACGATTCAATGATGCCGTACGCGACGCGGCTGCGCGTCTCGCAATGGAGAGTCCGGCGACAGCCGGCGAGACCTTCACGCACTGGTCGCTGCGGCGGCTACGGACTCATTTGATTCGACGTGGCATCATCCAAGAAATCAGCGTAGAGGGCCTGCGGCAGATTTTACACGGACTGCCGTTGCCGGAGGCATACTGGCGACGTGGCGAGCAGCCCTTTGCTCCGCTGAACAGTGAAGTGCAGCGCGGGCTTGATGTGTTGGCACGTGAGGCGCGCCCTGAAGTTGCCCGCCGCGCACGTGTGGTACTGGCAAGAGGCCGCGGCTTGAGTGAGACCGAGATCGCCAGCGCGCTCGGTGTCGGACGCAGTTGCGTGCGCCGCTGGCTGCAGCGGTTCCAGCGGCACGGCATGCTCGGTTTGCAGATGGCACGGCGCTCATCGCATCCATTGGTTTTTACGGCCGAGGTACGCGCCGCCATCGTCCGACATGCCTTGATGGATCCGAAGCTGGTGGGTGTCATGCGGCCGCGATGGTCACTTCGGAGCTTGCGAAACGAGCTGATTCGCCAACGCGTCGTCCGCAAGATCAGTATCCAGCACTTGGGCCGCATCCTCGCAGAGGCCGGCGTGTCTTTCCGTGGCGGTTTGCCGGTGCCCGTCCCCGAAGCCCGCGTGCCAGCCCGCGGTTAAGGCGGCTACGACTCTTCTTTCTCGTCGCGCGGAAGCGCAGCCACCTCAACGTCGCAGTCCGGCGTCTCTTGCCTCTTCGATACCGGTGGGGCTACTAACCTCTTGATGGAAACCCTCACCGGCTACGTCCTGTTCCATTGGATCGCTACCTGGGCGAATCCGTTCTGCGACATCGTGTTTCGGGGTGCGACTGATCTCGGCTATCACACCTTCTACTACCTGGTGCTCGCGCCTCTCTTCTGGGTCGTGGATCGCCGGCGTGCCAGTATCCTTTTCCTGCTCATCCTCGCCTCTGGCTTCCTGAACACGGTTGCCAAGCTATGGGTCCATACCCCACGCCCCGACCCGCACCTGGCGCGGGTGCTCGACCTTCGCCCCTACCGAACCGGCAGCAATGCGTTTCCAAGCGGCCATGCACAGAATGCCGTGGTCTTTTGGACCTATCTGGCCTGGTGGGTTGGGCGCCGCTGGTTCTCGGCAGTGGCAGCAGTCATGGTGGCACTGATTTCCTTTTCACGCCTGTACTTGGCGGTGCATTTCCCGATCGACATCATCGGTGGCCTGGCGCTCGGGGCCGTCTTGATGCTTCTCCTTCCACCCGTGCTCGAACGGTGGTCCCGAGCCGGGTTCCACTTGAGCCGTGCGGCGAGCATCGCCGCAGCGGTCAGCTCCCTCGCACTGGCGGTCCCGGTCACCGATCTCACGCTGGCCCTCATCGGTGGCTCCTTCATCGGTTTCATGGCCGGCGCTGTTTGGCTGCCACAGTCGCCGTGGGTCTTCCGGAGTCCGGCGCAAATGTCCGCAATGGTCGCCGGTGGGCTGGTGCTCCTAGTTGGCCTCAGCGTAGCGTTCGACTCCTTCCCCACCACCGTTCCTGTATTCCTGTATGTACGCATCGCGGTGCTGTGGATCGTCGCTTTCTGGCTCTACCCACAGGCACTCCTTCGCATTTCAGGAGTGCAACCCGTCCCTGTACGATGTGACTGATGCGTGCCGACGAGATCACCACTGAGGTGGTACGGCAAGGACTCGAGCGGGCGCGCTACCTCACCACCCCCCGCGTCGAAACCGTCTTGTACCTGGCTTTGATTTTGGAAAAGCCGTTGCTGATCGAAGGACCGGCCGGGGCCGGCAAGACCGAAATCGGCAAGGTGATGGCCGAGATCCTGCGCACGGACCTGGTCCGCTTGCAGTGCTACGAAGGGCTGGACGAAGCCAAGGCCTTGTACGAATGGAACTACCAGAAGCAACTGCTGCGCGTTCAAACGGATCGCACTCAAGACCTCGACTGGAGCGAGGTCAGCCAACACATCTTCTCGCGCGAATACCTGCTGGAGCGGCCGCTCTTGCGGGCCATCACCACACCACACAAGGTCGTGCTCTTGATCGACGAGATCGACAAGGCCGACGAGGAATTCGAGGCCTTCCTCCTGGAGCTACTGAGTGAGTTTCAGGTGAGCATTCCCGAAATCGGCACCATCACGGCCCACCAGCGTCCAGCTGTAGTCTTGACATCCAATCGGGCACGGGAGCTTTCCGAGGCACTCAAGCGACGCTGCCTCTACCTCTACCTGGACTTCCCCGGCCTCGAGATCGAGCGAGAAGTCATTCGGCTGAAAATACCAGAACTCGGCGAGCGCTTGCGCGATCAAGTGGCCCGCTTCGTCAACAGCCTGCGCAAGCTCGACCTGCGTAAGACGCCGAGCATCGCCGAAACCCTCGACTGGGCACGGGCACTCCGAGCGCTGGGCATAAAGGAACTGGATGTCGGCGCCGTACGCCAGACCCTCAGCCTCGTGCTGAAACACGAAGAGGACCTGCGCAAAGCGGACAACAAAATCAGTTCCATGCTCGCCGCCAGCTCGCGCCAAGCATAACAGCCCCAATTCCCCGGCGGACGGAAGGCCTGGTTTGAAAGACCGCCTCCTCACCTTCATCGATGCGTTGCGCGACGTGGGCCTGCCAGTCACCATGGCGGAAGCGATCGACGCCATGCACGCGGTCGGCGTCATCGGCGTCGAACCAGAAGCCTTCCGTGAAGGCCTGGCAGCGGCGTTGGTAAAAGACGAAGCCGACCGGCCGGCGTTTGACGCCGTCTTCGACCGGTTTTTCGCAGTACCGGAACGTCGGCGAGGCAGGGGCGAGCGGCCGAAGCCCGCCGAGGATGCACCTGGCCGCGGGAGCGGGAGAGCAGGTACACTCCCTGTCCCTACCGAACACCCCGAGCGGCCGAGTGCAGAACCCGCACGGCGGCCGTCGGAACGGCATGCTGAGTTCAGCCGCCACGGACAGCAACCGAACCGTGCCCAGCGTCTGGCCCGTGATCGGGCGCTCCTCATCATGCCGTTCCGCACCATGTCGCCATCGGACGCAGAGGCGTGTGAGGCCTTGGTTGCTGAGCTGGCGCAACGATTTCGGGCACACCTGAGCCGGCGCCAGCATGCAGCGCAGCGTGGCCGGCTCGACATACGCCGCACCTTGCGACGGTCGATCAGCAGGGGAGGCGTTCCGATCGATCCGGCATTCCGCCGCCGCCGGCCCGGGCGCCCGGATCTCGTCGCCCTATGCGACTTTTCTCATTCCGTGGCCCTCGCCAGCGAGTTCCTGATCGCCCTCCTCACCCCGGCGTCTGCGTTCTTTCGCAGGGTGAGGTTGTTTGCCTTCGTCGATCGGCCGGTGGAAGTTTCGTTCGAGGGCGGCTCGCTGGTTCCTCACGAACGGCTGGATCTGTACGCGCGATCCGATTTCGGCAAGGTGTTGGTAGCCTTCTGGAACCAGCACGAGCCGCTGCTGACTCGCAGCACGATCCTGCTCATCCTTGGGGATGCGCGGAACAACCGACGCCCACCCCGCGCTGATGTTCTTGGACGCATTCACAGCGCCGTGCGGCAGGCAACATGGTTGAATCCGGAACCGCGCGAACATTGGAACACCGGCGACAGCACGATGGCCACATACGCACGCCGCTGCAACGCCGTGCTCGCTGCTTCAAACGTCCGCGAACTATACGCAGCCTTACGGCACACTTTCCGTGCCCTGTAAGCCGCAACCGGTCTCACGGCGAGCCAAATCGCCCAACGGTGCTGGAATTCGTACTGAAACTACGGCTTCGGCGCGCGGAGGTGAGGCGATCTCATGGTCCGCATCCGCGCTGCAATGCCAATGAAAAGGGAAACGGCAAGAGCGGCTGCGCCCCACGCATTCACATCCGGGATTTGAGCACCGGGGCTCACTGGGACCGGAGGTCCGGGCAGGTTGTCTTGCAGGTCGACGGCAAAGATCCTCTCGCCAGCTACAAGGGGCCGAGACAAACCTATGCCGATACCGGAACTACTCTCAAAATTGCCTTGGTCGTCGGTCCCCCCGATGCCGAGCAACACGTCATCGGTGCCAGGGGCGCACCCTTCCGCAATGCCGTTCAAACCAGCGCTGCAGATCTCCAGCAGCGGGGATGGGATGTTGGGAGCCCCATGACCGAAGACGCGCGACGATCCGGCCGTGTTGCCTCCAGTAATGACCGGAGGCACTGGGACCGGTGTGCTCGTTGACATCCGGGTGGCTGTTGTCGTCGGTGTCGCCGGACTGCCCGGCGTGTTGGTTGGAGTGGCGGACAGCGTCGCCGTTGGAACGCTCGTGCTGATCGCAGTCGGGCTCAGCGTCGGCGTATTGCTGGGTGTCAGAGTCGGGATATTCGTGCCGGTTGGCGTCTGGGTTGGCGTGCTCGTCGCCGTCCGCGTCGGGGTACTGGTCGGCGTGTTTGTGGGCTGCTGCGTCCCCGTGGTCGTTGACGTCGGTGTTGCAGTTATGGTCGGACTCAGGGTGAGCGTCGGCGTACTGCTGGGTGCCAGAGTCGGGCTAGTCGTAGGACTGCTAGTGGACGTGCCGGTTGGCGTCTGGGGTGGCGTATTCGTCGCCGTTTGCGTCGGGGTACTGGTCGGCGTGTTTGTGGGAGCGAGCGTATTAGTCGGTGTGGTGGTTGGTGTATTCGTCGGAGTAGCGCTGGGTAGCGGTCCGACAAAAATGGTGCCGCTAACGGTGTTACAGGGCACCTTTTGTCCGCCCTGGAACAAATCGCATTTCGTCACCGCGACATTGCTGCTACCGGCCACTTGGCCCAGGAAGGTAATCTGAAACACCGCCCCACTACCACTCAGCGGAGAGATGCACGCGACCGACACGCTCACTTTCCCGGTAACAGCCGTATTCGCAATGAACAAGCAACCGGAACGGTCGGTCAGCGTTCCTGCATTGGTTGCAGCTGTTGCCAGCACCGCCGTCGGATTGTCGTAGGTCACGTCGATCGTGAACCCGGACAGACTATTTGCGTTGTCGATGGACACACTGATGACAGCGCTGGCTCCTGGCGTGGGAATCGCCGTGACGGCAGGAGAAATACTCACCGTGCGAGGTACCAAGGTCGGCGTGGGCGATTGCGCCAGGGCCACTTCGGTGAGAAACGCGACGGACAGGAAAAGGGAGGAAATGACGTGGCTGACAACCAGGCAAGATCTTCTGGGTCGTTCTCGTTTCATGCCGCCTCCCCGCTCAATCATGCGAAGGTCTTTTTGCCATATAACTGACGAAAGTCAAGTAGAAAGCACCGGCGGCCTCTCTCCGATCGC
>DASVHW010000397.1 GCA_036382395.1 Candidatus Binatia bacterium
TCACTTGGCTGGCGGTGCTCTGGTACCATCGATCGGTTCCCGGTGGTTCCCTTGCACTTGCGGGGCCGATCCGCTTCGCGGCCAACGTCGGCTTCCTGCTCTGCGTTTTCGCGTTCTTCGAGGGAGCGACCTTCGGGGCGCTCGACGGGTTGCTCGGGGTCCCGGCAGCAGTGATGTCGCATTCCCACGGTGCCGAGACGCCGTTGCTGACCGAGGGGCGTTACGCGCAGGTCCGCCACCCGCAGTATCAAGCCGCCATTCTCGCGGGGCTGTGCTCGCTGGCCATCCACCCGAACGCGGCTCAGCTTCTGTGGTCGCTGATGATTGGCGGCACGTTTGTCGCCTTCATCCCGGTCGAGGAAGCCCAGCTGACCGCCGCCCGCGGCGACGCATACATCGCGTACATGCAGAAGACACCGTGGCGGCTTGTACCCGGCGTCTGGTAACGAACCGCGGGCGGAACCCAGGCTTGCCCCGTGCTGGTGCTGGCCGAGCACCGCGGGCGAGTCAGTCAGGGTTGGATGCGCGTCTTAATAAAGGCAGCGATGCGCTCGATTGCCTGCTGCCCCTCGGGAAGCAGGGAGGCGAAGGCCTGCCAGACGTGTATCATGTCCTCCCAGGTCTCCAAGCTCACCGCCACGCCCGCTTTGCGCGCGCGCTCCGCCAGGCGAATCGAATCGTCCAACAACGTCTCGGCAGTTCCCACCTGAATCAGGAGCGGTGGGAGCCCGGACAGATCAGCATACAGCGGGGCGGCGAGCGGCGTGCGCGGATCCTGGCCGGCGAGATACATTGCCGCCATCTTGCGCAGCGGATCACGCTGCACCATCGGGTCGACCGCCGCCTTGGTGGCCATCGACTCACCCACACCTTCAAGGTCGACCCAGGGCGATAGGCACACGCCTGCGGCTGGAAGCGGTTGTCCCGCATCGCGGAGCGCCACCAGTGTCGCCACCGTCAAGCCGCCGCCCGCAGAGTCTCCACCAATCACCATGCGCGACGGCGCGACGCCGATGCCCAGGAGCCAGCGGTAGGCCGCGGTTGCGTCTTCGACGGCGGCCGGATGCGGATGTTCGGGCGCTAGCCGATACTCGATCAGCAGCACACGGGCTGCCGCTGCCCGGGACAACCGCGCCGCCAGCTCCCGATGCGTCTTGATCGAGCCCATGACGTAACCGCCGCCGTGCAAGTACAAGATGACGTTCTCACGGCGCGCTCCCGGTGCCGTCACCCATTCCGCCGGCAGGCCGCCGGCATCGACCGGCTCGAACGTGACGTCATCCGGCAGCGGGGCTATCGACGCCAGTGCTTCGATGCCGGCGCGCATTTCGGCCACGCTGACGTCCGCCTCGAGCGGGCGAGCTTTGAGCATGTCGATGATCATTCCGAGTTCCTGGCTGGCCATGGTTCGCTCTCTCCAACGCGTTGGTGTGCTTCCCTCATAGGCGAAGGGTGCTCCGCTGCGCAAGACGCCAGGGTATCTTCGGAGCCGATGTCGCGGAACGCTTTCCTTCTCCCGCCGTTGTCGCTAAAACACTCCGCGTCGGGCGACCGGGACCCGCCGGCGCCTAGTCTGAACAAGGAGGAGCGCACAATGGGCAGAAAGGTTTTCGTTGTCGGAGTCGGTATGACCAAGTTCGAGAAGCCAGGCTCGAAACAGTGGGACTACCCGGACATGGCGAAGGAGGCGGGCAGCAAGGCGCTGCAGGACGCCGGTATTCCGTACGCCGATGTTGAGCAGGCGTGCGTGGGGTACTGCTACGGCGATTCCACATGCGGCCAGCGCGCGGTGTACGGCCTCGGCCTGACCGGCATCCCGATCTACAACGTCAACAACAACTGCTCGACCGGCTCGACGGCATTGTTCATGGCGAAGCAGTTCGTCGAGGGCGGCATCGCCGAGTGCGTGCTGGCGCTCGGCTTCGAGAAGATGGAGAAGGGGTCGCTCGGCGTGAAGTACAGCGATCGCACCAACCCGCTCGATCGCCATTTCGAGCTCATGGTCTCGTTGCGGCAGTTCGCACCCGCACCGGGGGCGGCGCAGTTCTTCGGCAACGCCGGACGCGAACACATGGAGAAGTACGGCACCAAACCAGAGCAGTTCGCCAAGATCGGCCTGAAGAACCACAAGCACTCGGTCAACAACCCGTACTCGCAGTTCCGGGACGAGTACTCGCTCGAAGACATTCTCAAGGCGCCGATGGTCTACGATCCCCTCACCAAGCTGCAGTGCTGCCCGACGTCGGACGGCGCCGGGGCGGCGATCGTGGCCAGCGAGGACTTCGTCAAGAAACACAACCTGCAGAAGCAGGCTGTCGAAATCCTCGGTATGGCGATGGCGACCGACCTCCCCAGCTCGTTCGACGAGAAGAGCTGCATCAAGCTGATCGGTGTCGACATGACCCGCAAGGCGGCACAGCAGGTCTACCAGCAATCGGGCCTCGGGCCGGAGAACGTCGACGTGATCGAGCTGCATGACTGCTTTTCGGCCAACGAACTGGTGACCTATGAGGCGCTCGGCTTGTGTCCCGAAGGCAAAGGCGGCGAACTGATCGACTCGGGCGCGGTGACCTATGGCGGGAAGTGGGTGGTCAACCCGTCCGGCGGCTTGATCTCCAAGGGGCATCCGCTGGGGGCCACCGGTTTGGCCCAGTGCAGCGAGCTGAACTGGCAGCTGCGCGGACTGTCGGAGAAACGCCAGGTGCAGGGGGCAAAGGTCGCGCTGCAGCACAATCTCGGTCTCGGCGGCGCCGCGGTCGTCACCATGTATCGCAAGGCCAGCATCGCCGGCTGACCAAGGAAGCACGCAAGAAGTCACCAGCGGTCAGCGATCAGCGTTCAGCCGGAAGGACAACTTTTCGGCGGCCGATCGCTGGCCGCGCATTTCAGAAGGCCGGGAGGCGCTGTGGAGCAAACGCAATTCAGCCGGCAAGAGATCGAGGCGGCATGGCGCACGCGCATGGCGCTGCAAGACGCCGATGATTGGGAAGGTTTTGGAAAAACCTTTACCGCAGACGCCGTGTACATCGAGCATCAATTCGGCGTCTTCGCGGGACGCGACAGGATCCTGGCGTGGCTCGTTCCCGTGATGGAGTACTGTAAGGACTGGACCTATCCAGTCGAGTGGGTGGCCATCGACGGCAATCGCGTCGTCCATAAGTGGCAGAATCGGCTGCCAGGGCAGAAACCGGACGGCACTTACTACGAGTTCGCCGGCATCACCGTCATGCTCTACGCCGGCAACGGTATGTTTTCGTTCCAAGAGGACATCTATAACCAACACGAGCTCGACAAGGTATTGAAGGAGTGGCACGCGGCCCGCAGCCGCGCCTGACGCGCACGGCGCGTCGGTCTCCGCCGCACCTTCTGCCAGCTCTTCTATAGAGGGGCAGGCCGGGTTCAGGGCGTGGAGCAGCGCCACAGGGAGGGACGATGAACGAGTTCATGCTGGATGAGCAAGCGCGCGCGATACAAGACAAGGCGCGGGAGTTTGTGAAGAACGAGATCGATCCGGAGTACCTGCGGCGGATGGACCGCGACGAGATCCGGTATCCGCGGGAGCTGTACGAACTCTACGCCAAGCATCGCCTCCTGGGGCTGCGCTTTCCCAAGAAATACGGTGGCCAGGGCATGAACTGGGTTGCGGACTGTGCCGCGATGGGAGAGATCGGTTGCCTGGGCATGGCTGCGGGCTGCTCCTTTGTCATGCCGTCCATCGTCGGCGAAGCCCTGAATACCTTCGGGACCGAGGAGCAAAAGCAAAAGTACCTCAAGCCGATGTTGGAGGGTCATCTGGTATCGGCGGAGGCGCTGACCGAGCCGCGTGGCGGGTCGGATTTCTTCGGCGCCAGCAGTCGCGCGGAAGACAAAGGCGACCATTTCGTCGTCCGCGGCATGAAGCGTTTCATCGTTGGGGCGGAGGGCGCGGACTTCTTCTTGGCCTATGTGCGCACCAACCCGGCCGCCGACGCGCCGGCGCACCAGCGCATCAGCGCCATGATCATCGACCGCAGCCCGGGGGTCGAGGTCAAGTACCTCTACGGACTGATGGGAACCCGCGGCGGCGGCACCGGACGGGTGGTCTTCCGCGATGTGAAGGTGCCGAAAGCCAACCTCATCGGTCCACTCCACGGCGGCGCCCTGGTTTTCAATACCATGATGATTCCAGAGCGCCTGACCAGTGCCGCGCCGTGCACCGGCGGCATGCAAGCGTGTTTGGACGTGGCCATGAATTACGCCGACCGGCGCAAGGCCTTTGGAGCGCCGATTCGGAAGTTCCAGGCGGTCAGCTTCATGATCGCCAAGGCGCAGACGCTGCTCGATGCCAGCCGCGCCATGATCTATCAAGCCGCCCTGGCTGCCGATGCCCAGATCCCCAGTGTGCGCCGCATCGTCTCGGAGACCAAGAAATTCGTCACCGAGGCGGCCTGGGACGTTGCCAACCTCGCCATGCAAGTGACCGGTGGCATCGGCTACACCGACGTCTATCCGATTGAACGCGCCGTACGTGATACCCGCCTGGCGCAGATCTGGACGGGCACGAACGAGATCATGAGCGCCATGATCCAGCACGACCTCTACGATGAGTTTCGCGCGCGCCGCGGGCGCTACCGCGACTTCGAGCAGGACGCCATGCACGCCGACGACTCCGAGAAGATCTTCGACGACGACGACATGTGGAGAGTCTTCGACCAGCAGAAATGACCTGGAGAAACCGATCGCGAGAGCGCTGGCGCGACGGCGAGGCACTCGGTCGCATCCGTTCCACGCGGGAGCCTGGCGGTTGCGGTACGACGTTCGCCGTGCGACTGCCGCCGTGACTCAATACGGCGGGGGACGGCGTGCGATGACGATACCCACTCTTCATGTCCTGTTGGTCGAAGACAGCCGTAGTGATGCCCACCTGATCCGCGCATTGCTGCGCAAATCCAAGCTGCAGCCCTTCGACCTCGAGTGCGCCGGCGACCTCGCGAGTGCACTGCGGCGGCTCAAAGCAGGCGAGTTCGATGCGGTGCTGCTGGATCTGTCACTGCCAGACAGCGAGGGTATCGAGACGTTTACCAAGGCGCACGCCGAAGCCCACGAGGTGCCGATCGTCATCCTCACCGGCCTCGATGACGAGGAAACGGCAGTGCAAGCGGTTGGGGCGGGAGCGCAGGACTATCTGGTGAAAGGGCAAGTGCAGGGGCCGCTGCTGGTCCGCGCCTTGCGGTATGCCGTCGAGCGCCAGCGCGCGGCGGATGAGATCCGCAGACTCAACGCCGAGCTCGAACGGCAGGTGCGGGAGCGGACGGCGGAATTCGAAGCCGCCAACCGCGAACTGGCAGACTTCTGCTATTCCGTGTCGCACGACCTGCGTGCCCCCCTGCGGGCCATCAACGGCTTCGGGGCGCTGTTACTGAAGGACTACGCCGGGCAGTTCGATGCGCGAGGGCAACACTATCTGCAACGGATGCGGGAGAGTGCCACGGCCATGGCGCAGCTGATCGACGACTTGCTCAGCCTTGCGCGGCTGGCGCGCGCCGAGATGCGGTGGCAGGAAGTGGACCTCAGCGCCTTGGCTCAGGCGGCCGCTGCCGAACTGCGGGCGCCGCATTCGAGCCGGTCGGTCGAGTTTGTCATCGCACCGGGGGTACGTGGCCGCGGTGACGCGCACTTACTGCGGGTGGTGCTGGACAACCTGCTCGGAAATGCTTGGAAGTACACCAGCAAGCATGCCACGGTGCGGATCGAGTTCGGTTGCACCGAGATGGATGGGCAGCCGGTCTACTTCGTGCGCGACGACGGGGCGGGGTTCGAGATGGCATATACCAATAAGCTGTTCGGCGCCTTCCAGCGCTTACACTCGACGGAGGAGTTCGAGGGCACCGGCATCGGGCTGGCGACCGTGCAGCGCGTCATTCAGCGCCACGGTGGCCGGGTC
>DASVHW010000398.1 GCA_036382395.1 Candidatus Binatia bacterium
ATACGGGCTCCGCCAAGAGAAGGGCCAGTTGGATCGAATGAGAAGCGGGAAGAGAGACGTCGCTATGCTCTTCGTCTATGGGGCTGCGGAGAATTACCTCGCCGATGAGGGAGGTCGGCTTGGTTTCGTCATCACGCAGACAGTGTTCAAAACGTCAGGCGCGGGTGATGGCTTTCGTCGCTTCCGGTACACCAATGCCGGGGGCAAGGTCTTCTGGTTGAGACCAACCGGCGTGGTCGACATGAGTGATCTTCAGCCCTTCGAAGGGGCGACGAACCGCACGGCGGTACTTGTTTGCGAGAAGTCCGCCAAGGCGTTCTCATATCCCGTACCGTATGAACGCTGGACCAAGGCGCGGAGGACCGGCACTCTGCGGAAGATCGACTCGAAAGCTGGTCTCACGGCAACACCGAGTCTCTTCTCGTTCACGGCGAGTGACGACCTGAAGGCGGTCCGAGCCCACGTGATCGTCACCGAGCTAGCTGCAGTACCGGTGGCGCGCGAAATAGAGACATCTCCCTGGCTCACTGTACGGGCAGATTCTTTGCCGGCTATTGGAAGGGTGCTCGGAAAGAGTGAGTACAAAGCACGCGAAGGCGTGAACACCGGTGGTTTGAACGGCTGCTATTGGTTGCAGGTCGTGAAGACCCTGAAGGACGGCCATCTGCTGGCCGAGAATCTTTGGAATGTGGGCAAGATAAAAGTGGAGCGTTGCTCTATGAGCCTGGAGCCGGATCTCGTATACCCGCTGTTACGCGGTCGCGACGTGTCGCGCTGGCGCGCGGCTCCGTCAGCACACCTACTTGCACCCCAGGATCCGAAGAAACAGCGCGAAGGTATCCCAGAAGCCGAGATGAAGCGACGATATCCCAAGACCTTCGCTTACCTCAAGAGGTTCGAGAAGCGGCTGGCGGCGAGACCGGACCGAAAGTACTATCCTGAAAGTGCCCCGTTCTACACGATGCGTAATGTCGGGTCTTACGCGCTCTCGCCGTGGAAGGTGGTGTGGCGAGAGCAGGCCAGCCAGATGACGGCGGCAGTGGTAGGAGGCGAGGCACGGCGCCCCGCGCTTCCAGATCATAAGTGCATGTACGTACCGCTGGCGAGCTCGCGCGAAGCACATTATCTCTGCGCCGTTCTGAACAGCACAATGGTTCGCGACGTAGTTGACGGCTACGTGGTTCAAACGGCCACTTCGACCCATGTGCTCGATCACGTGGCGGCGCCGAAGTTTGACGCAAGCAAGGGACCGCACGTCGAGCTTGCACAGCTCTCCGCTCGGGCTCACGCCCTCAAAGCGAGCGATCCCGAAGCAGATGTTTATGACATCGAGGCGCGGATCGACGAGATGACCACGGCACTCTGGGGATGAACTTGACACGGGACAGCGCGCGAGTATGGAAGGGCCACGCGTGAGCGAGCGCGGCACGATCGAAGGAATCGGAGCTGCGGGTACACAGCTAGGAGCGAGCGGCTTGATTCACGAGAGCGACACCGTTGTATCGCGCAATCCGCTCTACCGCGAGTACGGCGTCGCCAAGGTCCTCAAGGTCAAGAACAATCAGGCGAAGATCGAGTTCGCCCCCGGCTTGTTCTCGGCACCGCCCTTGTTTGCCCACACGAAGATCCTTCGATTGCATGAAATCGAGCGTGTCCCCGATCCGATCGAACGAGCGGACGCTGGGCAATGGGAGGAGCCCTGGCGCTTCGACTTCCGGCAGATGGCCGCTTGCTTTCTCACCGCCAACAAAGGCGGGCAACTCTCCAACGCTCGCACCGAACTGCTGCCACATCAGATTTTCATCGCGCACCACGTAGTCGCCAGTGCCAGGCGACGTTTCCTGCTGGCGGACGAGGTTGGCTTGGGTAAGACCATCGAGGCCGCCATGGTCTGGCAAGCGCTGCTGCAGCGCGGCCAGGCGCGCCGCACATTGATCATCTGCCCCGCCGGTCTCACCGTGCAGTGGCAGGAGGAGATGCTCGATAAGTTCGGTGAGTTCTTCGAAATCTTCGGCCGCGACTTCCACACCATCAACCCGCGCATTTGGGACCTGAAGACCTGCGCCATCGCCTCGCTGGACGCCCTCAAGCGCGAAGATCACAAGAAGAAGTTGTTGGAGAACCGCCGCTGGGACCTGATCGTCTTCGACGAGGCGCATCGGCTGAGCGCACGCGAGTACGGCAACAAGACGGAGAAGACGCTCAATTTCCAGCTTGCCGAAGACCTCAAGGAATACACCGACGCCTTGCTGCTCGTGACTGCGACGCCGCACCAAGGTGAAGAGAATCACTCGCGCTTCATCAATTTGATGAAGCTGCTCGACGACGAGATCGACTTCTCGAGCCTCGGGGTGGAGGACCTGCCGCTCTTCAGGGAAAAGCGCAACGGGCGCGTGCCGTATCAACAGTACATCTTGCGAACACCCAAGCTGAGCGTCACCGACGCCGAGGGCAAGCGCGTGTTCAAGGGGCGCAACACATATCCGTTGAGCTTCGAGATGCGTCCCGACGAGCGCGTCTTCTACGAAGCGGTCACGGCGTACATCAAGAGCGGTTACGCGATTGCCGAGAAGCTGACCGACGCCACCCAGCAACGCGCGCTCGGCTTCGTGCTGACGGTGTTCCAGAAGCTCGCCGCCAGTTCGAGCCGGGCCATCAAGGCGGCGCTGACGGGCAGGCGGATGCGCCTGCAAGATCGCTACAAGAAGATCCCACCGCCGCGGCAACGGGAGTTGGACCTCGACGAGCGCTACGAGGGTGAGTGGCAAGAGCGAAACGCCTTCCACACTGCCGTCGCTGGCTTCACGAAGAACGAGATCGAGCTGCTCGACGGGCTGATCGTGATGCCGGTGAAGCAGGAGCGCAAGTTGATCGAATTGCTCAAACTGGCGGATCGCATTTTCAGTGAGAGCGAGCGTGGCGATCGGGAGAAGATCCTGGTGTTCACCGAGTACCGCGAAACGCAGTCGATGTTGGTCGAGGCGCTGCACGGGCGATACGGTGAGAACGCCGTGGCGATCATCAACGGCGACCGCGATATCGACCAGCGTCGCGAGAGTCAGCGAGCGTTTCGCGACGACACTCACGTACACTTCCTGGTATCCACCGAAGCCGGCGGCGAAGGCATCAACCTCCAGTTCTGCCACGTGATGGTCAACTACGACTTGCCGTGGAATCCGATGCGTATCGAGCAACGTGTCGGCCGCATCTATCGCTACGGCCAGCAGAAGGTCGTGCAGATCTACAACTTCCGCTGCCGCGCAACCGTTGAGGAAACCGTGTACGGGTACCTGGAGAAACGCTTAGAGCGCGCGGCCGCCGCACTGGCCAAGGTCACGGGCGAAGAGCCCGAGGATATCATCGCCGCCATGCTCGGGCAGTTGGAGGGGGAGATCGATTACAACGAGATCTACAAACGTACGCTTGTGGAGGGGTCGTTGGAGCAGTCGCAGAAGGAGATCGACGACGGCGTCAAACGCGCCCAGCGCGCGTACGAAATCGCTACGCAGAGCTTGTTCCGCAACGTGGCAAGCTATTCTTTCGACCGCTACGCACAGCATCTCCGCAGCGGGGTGGGGCTCGCTGAGCTGGGCGAACTGGCAGAGCGCTTCCTCAAGGCGCAACGGCGCGTCGTGAAGCGGGCTGATGACGGCTCTTTAGAATTCCTGACGCCCGACGAGATCCGTTCGCGTGCGGTGAAGGAACGTTACTCACGTGCGACCTTCAACCGCGAGCTTGCGATCCGCGATCCGAGCGTTGAGTTCCTCGCCTTGGGCCATCCGTTCGTCGATGCGATGCTCCGAGCGTGCGGCGACGTGGATTTCGGCGGCTTCAGCGCGCAACGCCGAGTGAAGGTCGGAGGAGTGACTCCCAGGAACGGCTACCAATTCAACTTCGTGATCCGCAGCAGGGTCCAACGGCCGGAAGGCGAAGAGTACCTGTTTGACCTTCGGACTGTGTTTGTGACCGACGCCGGAAAGATCGACGAGCAGGCAGCGGTGCTGTGCGCATCGCACTACAGTGAGCCGGAGAACCATATCTCCTCACCGCGACTGGCAATCGGCGAGGCGTATCGGCTCGCTCGCAGCTATCTTGAAGAGACGGCCGAGCAGATCTGGGATTGGGACGAGGACGTGAGCGTGCTGAACGTGGCATGGGTGGCGCTGAGTTGAAACGCCGCGCCGGAATCACGTGCGACGAGGCCGACGGCAAAGACCTTTGCCGCGTCGCCATCCAACCCAGCCCTCGGCCGGTGTTCATCAAGGACGGCATCGACGAACATCTTTACATCCGCACCGGCAACTCCACCCGGCTGCTGACGACGAAGGAAGCCGTCGACTACTGCAAGAGCCGGTGGAAGACAGCCTGATGGCGCGGCACTGCATCAACTACGACATCAAGTACCGGCTCGGGCAGGACGGCGCGGAGGAGGCGGAGGAGTGAAGCTGGTCTGCTGGACAGCGCATGCCCTCAAGAATCTCGCCGATCGTGAGGTCGATCGGCTGCAAGCCGACCACGCACTCGCACAGCCTGAGTTCGTCACGCCGGGTCAGCCGCCCCGCCGAATCTTCATGCGCCGATACTTCGATACCCAGCTGCAGCAAGAGATGCTAGTGTGTCTCATTGTGGAGGAAACGCCCGACGAACTGGTTGTGGTCACCGTGTACCGGACGTCGCAGATCGCGAGGTACCTGAAAGGGGTGCAGCCATGAAGGTCACATACGACGAGGAAACCGATACCCTAACGATCGCGCTCCGCAGCGAGCGAATCAAGGAGAGTGACGAGGTACGCCCCGGCGTCATCGCGGACTTCGGCTACGACGGTGGCATCGTCCGCTTCGAGATCCTCCAAGCTTCCAAGGTCGTCGAGAAGGCGCGCGAGATCCAGTTTGCCGTTGGCGAGTAGCATCACGCTGGCGCAGTTGGTGGACTGGGCGGAGAACGCCACGATGGCTGGCGAGTTTGAGGAAGCAAGCGTGTCGGTGCTGGCGTGGGTCGTGTCGCGTCTGGGCGTCGCCGATGTGCGTACCTTTGGTCTCACCTGGGAGGATCGTGAGCAGTTGCTCGATCGACTCGGCTTCACCGCACGCGTGGAGATTGTGGCCGCTTGAACGATCGCCACGATCCCAATCTTGAGGTGCCAAGGGACGCCCCGAGAGTCTCTGCGTCGCAAGCCGCGGACAAATGACTCCGATCTCGCTCAGCAACCGCTCGTGCTGATCCACCTGCTATCCATTCGGTGTGACGACGGCGCGGCCTTGGATCTTGCCCTCGCGCAGACGCTGATACACTTGCGGTGCCTGCTCCAGGGGGAACAACTCGACTTGCGTCTTGATCCGTCCCGCCTGCGCCAACGTCATCACTTCGGTCAGCTCCGGGATGCTTCCGTAAAATGTGGATGCGACGGAGAGTTCGGTGGGGATACCGAGGTAGCTGAACGGCAGCGTGCCGCCGGCAATTCCGACGAGGGTCAGATGGCCCAAACGTCGCGCCACGCTGACCGCGAGCTGGAGGGTGCTGTCGGAGCCGACGATATCGAGCACCAACTCCGCGCCCGCGCCCTGGGTGAGTTCGCGGACATGCTCGGCGGCGCGGTCGTCGGCGGCAACGGCGGCATCGGCGCCGAGCGCTTTCGCCGCGGCGAGCTTCTCCGGTGCCAGATCGACCGCCACCACGCGAGCGGGCGACAGTGCCTTGAGGATCTGAATCGCCATCTGCCCCAGACCGCCGGCCCCGATCACCACAGCGGTCGATCCCGGGCACAGCAGCGACAGCGAGCGCTTGACGGCATGATATGTCGTCAGGCCAGCGTCCGTCAGCGGCGCGGCCTGGCGCGGATCGAGCCCGTCGAGCGGGCACAGAAACCGCGCCGCCGGCACGATCATGTGCGAGGCCATCCCGCCGTCGTGTCCGAGGCCGCCGCCGAAAAACAGCGGCGCCTTCTCGCAGTAATTCTCGGCGCCGACGCGGCACGCGGCGCAGCGGCCGCACCCCCACACACTATACACGATCACCGGGTCGCCTGGGGCCAGGCCGTCGACGCCGGGGCCGACTTCCTCGACCCACCCGGCGTTCTCGTGACCGAGGGTGAACGGCAGCGAGTACGGCAACGCGCCCTCGGGAAACTCCATGACGTGCAAGTCGGAGTGGCACAGGCCCGCGCCGGCGACCTTCACCATGACCTCGCCGGGCCCAGGCTCGCGGATGTCGACGTCACAGAACTCCGGTGTCGTTTGCCATTTCGTCATGCGATACGCTTTCACGGTACCCTCCTTATCCGCGCTCAGAACTTCCTCGGCATCGAAAACTCCCCGCGTCCGAGCTGCCGGTAATAGCCGACGAAGTCGTACGGGTGCGTGGCGGCAATGGCGCCGTGCTCGCAAATGGCCTGGCAGTTGTTGCAGCTGGCGCAGCCGCGAAAACTCTCCTTGACCCGTGCCTTCTTGTTGCCTTTCTCCCCAAACAGTTCGAGCACGTTGGCGGGGCAGACGACGGTGCACAACCTGCACCCGTCACAGGCCTCCAAGTTGATCTCGACGCGATGGAAGAGACACTGCGCCGCGTCGTCCCAGTCCGGGAAATGACGTCGTTCCTGCTTCGAGAGCAAAGCCATAGAGAACCTCCGCTTAGTAGAGAATGTCCTTCTTTCCGCCTTCGAACCAAGTGATCTCCTGCGTGTCACGCGCGATCAGGCGCGTTGGGTCGCCGACCGGATACCCCACAGCGATCGCCTCGGAGATTTCGTACGGCGATTCGACCCCAAAACGTGCGCACCACTCACGGCTCTTGTTCAGGAATTTGGAGAACCCGATCCAGCAAGTGCCGAGCCCGAGACTCTGCGCCGCCAGCACGATGTTCGTTCCGCAGATGCCGATGTCGATTTCCGACGTGCCGATGCCGCGCTTGTCCATGAGCAACAGGATCACCGTCGGCGCCCGATGAAATACGGCGAACCGCCCTTGGGCGATGGCCGTGATGGCGGTCATCGGTACCGGGTGCAGCATGTTGGGCTGCAGACGGTTGAACAGCTTCGCCTTGGCGCGGGTGGTGAAATGCTTGAAGGAGCCGGCCGGGTAGGTGGCGTAATCCAAACTGCGTGACAGCTTCTTGCACGCCGCGACGCAGAAATCTTCCATGCCCTGGATCATCTCCGCGTCGCGGACGACCACGAACTTCCACGGCTGACAGTTCCCCTGCGAGGGCGCGTAGCGGCCCGCCTCCAGCATCCGCCGGATCAAGTGGGCCGGTACCTGCGCGCGCTTGTACTTGCGGATGCTGCGCCGCCGCAACATGGCCTGTTCGACGGCATTCCAGTCGGCGCCTTCCGGCACCTCGATCACCTTGGACCGACGCCCGGCCTCTTCCTCGATCTCTTCCGGATCATCGAGCCGAAGGGTTACCAGGTTCAGATCAGACATCTCAGCCTCCTCATGGTGCCGCTCTCCGTCGTTCACTCTCCGGTCAGCGCCCGCAGGAGCGGGCGCCGTACCCAGCCCTCGGCCAAGGGGGCCATATAAAGGATGTGCGCGGTGCGCTCGGCGCAGCGCCAGGCGCCGTCCACCCGCCGATAGCGATCGACGTAGCGGCCCGCGCCCACGACCGCGTCACCAGTCGCCGGATGCTTGGCGGTCAGCTCGAAGTAACACGTTCCGCTCGCCGCCTCCCCGTCGATCACGATGCGCTCGTTGTGCACCGTGTGACACATGTCGTGGAGCAACGTGGCCACGACCTGCGTGAAGAAGGCGCGAATCTCGGCGCGGCCATTGGAGACGAACGGAGCGATGGCGCCGTTCGCATCTCGAAAGTCGCAACGCGCGTCCTCGGTGAACCACTGATCCACGAGTTCGTCGAATCGCAGGTCGTCGACGAGGAAACAGTAGGTCGCTTGCAGCTCGCGGATGTGCTCGCGGTCCTCGAGGTGTTGCACGCGGCGGCTGATGGCGTCGTCCATCCGTACCTTCCTTCTGTCTGGCAGCCTGTCGGACTTGGCAGCCGGCAGCGACCCAACACGTCCGCCGGAAGCCTCTGGAGTGCGGGCGGGGAGCGGGCCATAGAAATGACGCTGGCCGCAGGCCCTAGAGCAGCGACGCGCCGACCTGTGCCAGCAGGTTGTTCTCGCCGTCGGCGATGGTCAGTGCCGTGGCGTCGCGGAGGAACATCTCGGCCGGGTACTCCTTGGTCAGGCCGTTGCCGCCGAGGAGCTGGACGGCGAGCGTGGCGACCTCGAGCGCCGCCTGGGTGCAGAACACCTTCGAGCCGATGGAATACTCGAGCCGTGCCGCCTGGCCGCTGGTGATCGCCGTGACGGCGCTCAGGTAGGCGTCGCGCGAGAGCGAGCGTGTCGCCTGCAGGAGCGAGAACATGCGGAACAGACGCGCGCGCACCGACTGGTGCTCGAAGATGGGCCGGCCGCCCTGCACCCGCTCCTTGGTGTAGGCCAGGGCGCACTCGTATGCCGCCCGCGCCAGGCCCGTCGCCACACAGCCGACGCCCGCGTTGAAGCCCGCAAGGTGATTTTGCATGTAGCTCGCGTAGGTGTCCGGCTGCACGACCATCCAGTGACGGGGAATCCGCACGTCTTCGAAGAACAGCTCGCCCTGCGGCAGCGTGCGGGCGCCGTGTTTGTCGAGCGCACGGCCGCGTGAGACGCCGGGAAGATTGAGCGGCAGCAGACAGACGCCGCTCATGCCCAACCCGCCTGCGGGATCGAGCTGCACGTTGAGCATCGCGTGGGTTGCCAGCGGTGCGTTCGACACCCACGCCGCCTTCTGTCCGTTGAGGATCCAGTGATCACCGTCGGCGCGCGCCTGCAGCTGCGCCCGGGCCTTGATGCGCATCTCCGGCCGCATGTTGCACAGCCAGTCCGAGCCGTGATCCGGTTCGGTGATGGCCCAGCAGCCGCGAATCGAGCCGTCGGTGCAGGCGTAGAACGGCAGCGCGAACTCCTGAATCACGTCGCTGTTGCCGCTCAGAAGCGCCACGTCGGCATGGGTGGCCGCGAGGAAAATGACCGCCGCCAAACCGAGGTTGCCCCACGCCAGCTCCTCGTACACCAGGTAGCTCGTCTCCGCCGACACGCCGAGACCGCCGACCATGGCCGGCGCGCGCAAGCGCGTGTAGCCGAGATCGGCCGCCTGGCGCAGCACGCCGTAGAGCGCGGAGCCGGGGGCGACCACCGCATCTGACGGGAGCCGATCGAGCGCAATGCCTGCCGGCCGCAGTACGTCTTTGGCGAACGTGCGAGCGGCGTCGCGCATGTCACGTTGCTCGTCGGTGATCGACGGATCGTAATCGCAGTAGTCCATGATGCCTCCCAAAAAAGCTGTCAGCGGTCAGCCAGACTTGCCGGCTTGGCTGATGGCTGACAGCTGACGGCTGATAGCTATTTTCTCACCTCGATGAATCGCGTCTTGTGTGCACTGCGTTCGAGCTCGTTTGGGGCCAGCCATGCAATCTGCGGCGTAAGCTTGAGGCGCTCCTTCATCGCCTTCAGCATTTCCGCTTCGAGATCCGGCAGGGCGGACTCCGCCGTCTGCTCGCCGCGCTCGATGCGCAGCTTCAGCGGCGGCACGACGCGCGGCGGCGGCTCGTCAAGGCAAATGCGGAACTCGCCGGTGACCCGCGGGATGAAGCTGGTGATCACGCTGTCGATTGCCGCCGGATAGACGATGACCCCTTTGACCTTCAGCATGTCGTCGACGCGGCCCATGATGCGGTAGCGAAAGCCGGTGGCGCCGCACGGGCACGGTGATGTCGTCACCTGGTGAATATCGCCCATGGTGAGGCGAGTCCAGCCCATACCGCCGCCGACGAGCGACGTGAACACCGCTTGGCCGGTGGCGCCGTCGGTGAGCGGGATCGGATCGAGGGTGTCGGTGTCCACCAGCTCGTAAATCGCCAGGTCGTCGGCGATCGAGTGCATGCCTTGATACTCCGGGTAATCGCACGAGCATCCCAGGCCGGCGCCGGCGTCGAAGAGTTTGCCGCCGTATGCCGACTCGATGCGCTGGCGTACTTCGGGAATGCCGGCGCCGGGCTCGCCGCCACACATCAGGATACGGATGCCCAGCGACGAGATCGGGGTGCCCAAGACCTCGGGCGCGCGCTCGATCATGTGCTCGGCCAGGGACGGTGTGCACGAGATCACATTGCCGCGGAAGATGCGCGCGGTGGTCAGAATGCGGGCGACGCCGGCCTCGGCGCCGACGGGAATGCACATCACGCCGTCGTCGGCGTTGAATTGCAGCGCCGGCACGCCGGCGAGAAACATCGACAGGGCGAAGGCGTGCACCAGCCGATCGCCGGGACGCACCCCGCAGCGCCAACGCATCCGCCGCAGGGATTCGCCCCACAGCTGCTCGATGTCGGAGCGTGTGAGCGGATAGGGCTGTGGCTCTCCCGTGGTGCCGGAGGTGGCGGCCATGCATACCAGGTCCGAGAGCGGTACTGGGAGAACCTCGTCCAGGAAGCGGTAGATGTCCATGCCGCATTCCACGAACAGCGCACGGAAGTGTTCCTTGGTGAACGGCGGCAGTGCGCGGGCCCAATCGTCGAGCGTCTTGATGTCGCGGCTGTCGCGCACGCCGCACGCCTCCATCTGTTTGCGAAAGTACGGCGCGTGCTCGAAAAGCTGGCCGACCCGCTGGCGCAGCCGATCGAGCTGCAGGGCCTGGATGCGTTCGGTGCCGAGGTGCGGCTCGATCTCCATGTTCCAGTACGGTCGGTCGATCATCAATTATCCCTTGGAGGTGGAAATGCCGTGGCGTCCAACTCCGTCGGCCGCTTGGCTGTCAGCAGGCGAATTCGCCGCTCGCCCGGCGTCATACCTTCTGCACCTCCACGGTCACGCCGCGCGGCCCGAAGTTCGGTGCTCCGTACAGGGCACGGTAGTGCAGTTGTCCGTAGTCGCCGGCGAGATGCAGTGTCTTCCAGGGAGACGGGATAGGCTCTTGCTGCCCCTTGTGGTGCGCAAACTGAAAGTTCTCCCAAGCGTGATAGATCATGACTTGCCCCGGCTGAACGGAGGGCGCCACCTTGACCACGCACTCGAACGCGCCGACGTCGTTGAAGATCCGGACGCGGTCAAGGTCGGCGATCTGGCGGGCGAGGGCGTCGTCCTTGTTTATGTAGAGCACCGGTTCACCCCGTTGCAGCCGCAACATGGTGGCCTCACTGCGCCAGATGGTGTGGATGCTCCAGCGCGTGTGGCCGCCCGTCATGCGCAGGGGGTAGTGCCCGCCCGCGGCGGGTGGAGACTTGTGCACCGGCAGCGCCTCGCCGGCCGCGATGAACCAGTCGTGGTCGAGGTAAAACTGCTGGCGCCCGGTGAGTGTCGGCCACGACTCCTTCTCCTCCACCTGCCAGGCGTTCGGGTACAGCGGGCGCGTGAAATCGACGTCGGTGCACATGTGGTTGAACATGCCATAGGGTCCGTTGCGCTTGACGGGGACGACGCCGCGCTTGATGGCCTCGTCCCAGGTCGTGCCTTCGCAGATCTCCGAGCGCTGGAAGATGTAGTCCATGCCGGTGCGCGGGTCGGCGGGATTGAAGGTGCCGCCGTCGCTCCAGACATCGAAGACCCGTGCCAGATCCAGATCCTTGCCAAAGGCATCCTTCACCCAGGCGCCGAGGCGCAGGCCGCCGCCGGGCTTTCCCTGGTTCCCGGTGAGCCCCATGAGCAGGGCGAACGAACGGTGCATGAGATCGCTGTGATAGTGCTTGCAGGCGCCGGTGGAGGCGTAGATCAGCGCCGCCTTCGC
>DASVHW010000399.1 GCA_036382395.1 Candidatus Binatia bacterium
TGACTTGCATTGGCAAGGGCGGGTTTAAGACCGAAACAGCACAGACCTTTGGGAAAACACTGGCTTCCCTCGCGGTGGGTGACCTCAACCAAGATAATTTCGCCGATATTGCCGTTGCTGACCAAACAGGAACGGTCTGGGATCCTGTTTGGTAACGGCGACGGGACGTTCCGCGCCCCCGAGCAACTGAACGCAAAGGTTTGCCAGTCGGGTCCGGAGCAGGGCGCGTCATGCAGCACCAGCGCTGACTGCGGAGGTAAGCAGTGCACCGCTACGCCAATTTTGCCAACCTTCAGAATGGCAAATCGCTAATAGATTGGCTGAAGGAAAAGGGAGCTGTCGACGAAGCGGGGGTCGCGAGGGCGCTGGCCGAAAGTTCGCGCCTGCCCTTCGTAGACTTAGCGACAATAGCATTGGACCCCGCCGTCACCGCGCTGGTGCGTGAAGAGCAGGCCGTGCAGCACCAGATCGTGCCTTTGCGCGTCTCCGAGCAAACGCTGTCCGTGGCCATGGTAAATCCCCTCGACCGCGCCGCCCTACGCGCCATCGAGTTTGCCACGGGCAAGCGGGTGGACGCCGAGGTTGCCACGCAAACCGCGATCCGCGATGCCTTGGAGCATCTCTATCACCTTGATGAGGCGCTGGATGCGTACTTGAAAAACGTCCCCGAAGAAGGGGAGCTGCCGATAGCGGAAACGGTGGATCAGGCAGCAACGGACATCCGGGGCCTACGGCCACCACCATCCGCCGCCGGGAGTACGCGCCGCGCCATAGACGTCATCAGGAAGTCCCATGGGGACGATGGCCGAGTAGAATTAAATGCGGATCGATCGGAAGATGGGCCAGGGCTAGCGGCAATGCCAGTCAGTTGCCTGGAGTGTCTCGAATCACAACACTAGCGGGGGCTAGTGGCCAACCGTGATTGCACCAATCTGTCCATCTCCGGAGACATTCACGGAGGTTAGCAAATCGGCACCGTCGGCCTTCACATCGAACACTTGAACCGGCAGCTGTGAATCAGCTTGGGCAACAGCGATCTGATTGGCATCGAGATCGGGCACTAGGTGGCCGATCGCCAGGAGGCGGCTGAGACTCGTGGCGCGGTGAAGAGGGTCGGGCAATTCCAGAACAAGCTTGGGGACGCCTCCGGCCAGTGTGAACACGCGGATACGGCCTCCCGCCCGCCCTTGCCCGACGATCAGTTCAGCGCCTGGCAGGGCAGCTATCGTGTCCGCCGCCCACAGCTCCACGCCTGCCGGGGCCTGACCTCGTTCGAACGCCTCGAACTCCAGCAACCTTTTCCCCGTTCGACCGTCGAAAACCCGAACCAGTCCGTCCTGACGGCGTCCGTCGTCAGCGACGATGATCTCCTCACCAGGGTTGTCTGCCAGAACGTCGCCCACAGCAATTTTGTGGGCGGAGGTGTGTGGGCGATCCGGAAAGGCCAAGAAGCGCTGTAGTCTGACGGCCCTTCCGTTGCTGACGCCGTACACGTACACATCTCCTTTGCCACCGCCAACCACGATCTCCTGGCCCGGATGGTCGGCATCCGGAAAGACGTTGCCGAGCACAAAGCTGACAGGCTGGCGTGTGGCGCTGCGTGATGGCAAAGCGCGCAGTTCATGGAGCAGGTGGAGGTTGCCGCTTGCTAAGCCGCCAAAAATCCGAAGCCGTGCGGCCCGCCGGCAACTGCCGTCCTCACCTACGACAATTTCGTCGCCGGGTTCAGACGGGTCGACATCGCCGGCCGCGAGATTTCCACTGTTGGAAGTGCCGGTGTTGTCGAACGCCGCCAGATGCGCCAGGAGTTCCGGCTCCAGGCCGGAAACAATACGGTACACTTCTACTCCGTCGCGCGGCCCTTGCCCGTAACGCACCGACTGCCCGACAACCAGGTCGCTGGCCCCGTTACCCTCGATGTCTCCAGATGCAGTTGCCAGCGGAGCACTCTGACTCGAACCGGAGCCGGAACCGGAAGCGATAATCGTGGAAAGATCGAGATTTGCCAAGTTGGGTTGGCGGGCGGGTATCGAGGGTTGAAGGTAATGAACCCCCACACCGTTACCGCCCGCGATGTACAACGGGTGCAGGCGGGCTGGGATGACCGACGGTGTAGCAGTAACCGCGGCAGTAGCCGTTACGCTGGGAGTCGGCGCGACCGTGGGCGTGGCGGTGGGAGACGCAGTCAGCGTTGGCGTCTGAGTCGCGGTCGGGGTGAAGGGCCAATCCGGCGTGATCGTGGCAGTCACTGAAGAGGTCGGCGTGGGCGTACTAAGAGCGGTGAAAGTCACAGTTTGGCTCGGCGTCGCAGTAAACGTCGAGGTCGCGCTGGGCGTGGCGGTCGGACTCGATGTTGCCGTCGGTGATGTGGTTGGCGTGGCGGTGTCGGTCGGTGTCGCTGTGGCCGTGCGCGTGGGCGTCGTGGTCCATGCGGCGGTCCGCGTCGCGCTAGGGGTGGCGGTCGGACTCGATGTTGCGGTCGGCGATGTGGTCGGCGTGGCGGTGTAAGTCGGTGTCGCTGTTGCCGTGCGCGTGGCTGTCGCCGTGACACTGGGTGTGACGGTCGGGCTCGATGTTGCCGTCGGTGATGTGGTTGGCGCGGCGGTGGAGGTTAATGTCGCGGTCGGCGTCGCCGTGGCCGTTGTCGTGAAGGTGCGTGTTGGAGAGCTGGTTGCGGTGCTGCTTGCCGTGGCGGTGGAACTCCGCGTCGCTGTCGGAGTTTGTGAAGCAGTAGACGTTGCCGTAGGCGTCGGTTGGCTGGTGCGCGACGGAGTGGCTGTTGCGGTTGGCGTCGGCGTGGCTCCTGGGGTCGCGAGCGCGGGGTAAATAAACGTGACTCCGTTGATGTCGTCCTGGCCCAGGCCTGCACAGCGCCCGTCGAATGGCGGAACCGGTGCCATGGTGGCCGTACCGTCGGCGGAATGTCCGAGACCGATGGTATGCCCCAACTCGTGTGTGGCGATCTCGGCGACGTTGCAGGCAGTCCATCGGGCGCAGTTCTGCCAGCCATTATTGAACATCACCTTTGCTATCATGATGCGGTTGAAGGTGGTGCCATTTACGGTTGTGGTATCGCCGGAGGCGCAGAAGCCGCCGATTGCAAGTGTCCCGCTACAATTGACCGGATCCGCAATCTCGTTGAAAGGGTCGTTGAAGATGACGCGGTTGGGGCCCGCGCAACCGCTGTAGGCGAGGGGAGCAGTCAGGCCGCCGTCGGTGAGAATCACACTCGCCCCCGGAACATTCGACCAAGCCGCCAAGGCATCATCCACGGCAGAGCGGGAGACTGCCGGGCCGAGTTTTGCATCGCCGGTGGAGTCGATAGAATATGCCACCGCCGTGCCCGTGTCCGGCTCGAACCAGCGGGATGGTGGTGAGCCCATGAATGTGAACGCGCCCTGAAACCTCTGCGGGGCGGAGCCGCCTGGTGTTTCCGTGGGCAGCGGCAGCGCCGGCTGTGGAATGCTGGCTGTCTGCGGTGCGGAGGCCTGCACGAGCGCGATGAATTCCTCCAGGTCGCGAGTTTCTGGCGGTACCTCTGTGTCGAGTTGGCCCGACGAGGGACGAAAGAGGCCCACACCCTCACCAAATGCGCGCGTCACTGTCTCCCGGCCCTGCGCGTTGCCACCGATCGTATACTTTCCCATGGCCATTTGGGTGGTGCGTAAGCTTCCGTCCGCGTTCTGGCTGACGAACACCAGTACGTGTTCCCCGACGACATACTGCGGGCTGCCAAAAATCCGTTCACTCCGGTCGGGCAGATATCCGCCGAGTTCGCGGAGGACGACGTTTCCCTCGGGAAGCGATCCCACCACTACTTCGGTTGGTTCGAGGAACACCTGAGTGTAGATGGAGCCAGACTCGCTATCGGTGATGGTGTGGAGCTGCGTTATCCACCCGATCACGACCGCTATGGATTGTCCCGTGAGATCCCGTTCGTCCATCAGCACGAAGGTGGTCCCACGAGCCGTTCGATATGCCGCCAGGAGCAAGACGGAAGACAGGATTACAGTCAGATAAGCTTTTCGAAGGACGCGAAGCATTGCGTCCTAGAGTGAAGCCAACCATATGCCTGTGATTTTGCTGCGGCGGGCATTACTCGCCGCAGCCAGCACGTCACTTTCTTGACGCGCCGGAACGTAGCAGTAAAGACTGAAGCGGCAAAATAATGTTGGGGATCGCTGCTTTCGATGCAGAACCTACGATTCTGGACGAAATCATAGGTGCCGCGTAGAAGGCCCTGCCACTCGAAGCCGCAATTCGAAAGGCGCGAGAACCGAAAGGTGCTTCCAGGATCTCGTGCCCTTTCACCTCTAGCGTCCTGAGTCAGAAGTTCGCTGAGTATCTCATCACCTCACCCCAACCCTCTCCTGGAAGTAGAGGGAGCAAGAGGGTCCCCTCGCCCTCCGAGTCTGTCGATTTTCTCTGAAAGTACCCTTCGACAAGCATGTCCTGAGCAACGTCGAAGGGCTGCCCATGAACATGCGCCGCCCGTCGCCCAGGGCGTTGCCCTATAAGCGTTAACCTAACCGGCAGCGCACCAACCTGCGTCGCCATGATCCGATGCTCCCACGCCGAAGGCGTTGCGCGACATAGCCCAGGGTTGCGAAGCTACCCTGGGCTCAATGGTCCGAACAGTGTTCAACCCTGAAGGGGTTGCGCTTCACCGCCTCAATCCCACACGTACCGCTCCTCGTATCCCACGCCGTGGGCATTTAGCAGTTTGCGGAGCTCGCTCTGAAAGTCGAGCCTGCAATGATGCTCCTCTTGCTGTCCGATGTACTGTTCCACCTTTCGACCCAGGGACTGACTTACCGAGAATGCCGCATACCCGGCCTGCCACTGAAAACCGCGAAGCGATGCATCCTGGGCCTTTGCCCACTGCGACGAGGCTCGCTTCAATTCCTTGACCCATTCGGCCACGGTGATGGTGCGAGCTTGGCGTGCCAGACAATGCACGTGATCGGCGACGCCACCAACGCGGATTACCGGGCAATCCAGTCGTGTGGAGACGGCGCCAAGGTAGCGGTGCATCGCAACGCGATGGCCCGTATGAGCAAGAAAGGAACGCCGCTCTTTAGTTGAGAAGATGAGGTGAATAATACAGTTAGATAGAGACTGAGCCATTAACGCTGTCAGCATAATGCATGCTCCCCGTAGAGCACAACCCCTTCGGGGTAGAAGAGGAACGGGTTTCACAGCCCAGGGTAGCCGCTGCGCGGCAACCCTGGGCTGTGTTGCACACTAACGCCTTCGGCGTAAATTCAAATTACTCGCCGGTGTTGCATAGGTTGGGTTAACCCATATGCGGCATCGCCCCGGGCGGTGGCGGGCAAACCACGGGTTCATGGACGCTCCAAGCCGACGTCTTCGCCGGTTGGATCTCAGGGTGAGCGGAAAAGCCCTTATTTGATGCTCTCTGAGACCGCTCGTGCTGAGGCTCTCGAAGCACGTCTTCGCATTTATCGACAGTCTCAGAGGGTCAGGATGCGGGGGTTAGAATCC
>DASVHW010000400.1 GCA_036382395.1 Candidatus Binatia bacterium
TGTACGCCGCGGGGCGGGACGCCGTCGGCGTCGCATCCCACTCGTACATCAGTGGCCTATCGATTGCCGACTGCATCTTCTCCGGTCGCAACGCCGGCCGCCACGCGGCAACAGCAAGAGCGACGAGCTGAAGCAGTTTCAGCGCGTCACGAGAACCGGAAGCGCACGCCGCCGCGCACAAGCAGCGGGCTGCCAGTCTGCTTGACGCCGCCGCCATGGTCTACGATATACTCACGATCGGTAAGATTCTCCCCAGCAAGGAAAATCTCGCCGTGCCAGAAGGGCAGTTGGCGGGCGACGGTGGCGTTCAGGAGGAAGAAGCTGCCCTGCCGGTCATTGTGCTCTTGATCTTCGAACTGTTCGTCGACAAAGCGGCCTTCGATGCGGACGCCGAACAGCTGCGGATTGCGGTACTCGGCCCGCACCGTGAACGTATGCGGCGGGATCTGCGCCAATTGATAGCCTTCGAGATCCTTGTTCAGGGGTGCGGTGCGAACCAGTGTCGCGTCGTTGAACAGATAACTGCCGGACAGCTCCAGCCCTGGTATCACCTCGTAGAGCGTTTCGACTTCGGCCCCGAAGCTGCGCGCCAACCCCTGGTTGACCCGCTGGCGCTGAGGGTTGCCCTGGGCATCGAGAACAGGATTCCCCTCAGCATCGACGACGTCGACGCTGAGGACCGGATCCTCGATCTCCTCCCAAAAGCCGGTGGCACGCAGGTCGACGTTGTCGAGCACCGGGAGGTCCACCCCGGCTTCCGCGCCGTTCAGGCGCTCTGGGCTGAGGCCGGGGTTGGGCTCGAACTGCAGCCCTTCCACCGCGCTATGCCGGTACAGTTCCGCCAGAGTCGGCGCGCGAAAGGCGCGGTAGGCGGCGGCGCGCAGATTCAGCCATTCGGTGGCACGGTAGAGCACGCTGAGTCGGGGGTTGAAGGCGGCGCGCGTTTTGCTCTCGAACGATGTGGTCGAGTTGGCGGCGGTATCCGTGACGGTGCCGTCGTAGTTGTGCCACAGATCGACGCGCCCGCTGAGGGCAAACTCCCACTGCGGCGTGGGGGTGTAAATGCCCTGAAGAAAGAACCCCGAGAAGAACTGCTTGCCGTCGCTGCGGAGTCGGTTGGTGAAAACACCGAGGTCGTGCACGACCGGGGCCGGGCTCGCCTCGTATATCTGGTCGCGGCTCTGGCCGTCGATCCCGTGCAGATCGAGACCCGCGCTAACGACAAGCGGGGCCAGCATCCGGCGCGACCATACCAACGAGGCCCCGACGTCCGTGAACGGCACGGCCTGCTTGAGCGTGCGATGTTCGCTGGTACGGGCGTCGTCGTTCGCTTGCGAGAACTGGATATTGAAGCTCTGCTGGTTCGAGAAGACCATGCCCTGCCATTCGCTGCCATCGGCGGTGCGCAGGGTGCCGCTCAGGTCAATCAGTCCGGCCTGCGTGCTACTGGTGCGCAGGGTGGTGCCGTAGTTGCGGTCCTCATCAAAATACTGTCCGTGCAGCCACACCTCGGCCGCGTCGCTGAATTGGTAGCCCACCCGGCCGTTGAACACCTCGTGGCGCGAGCCGGCGTCGCCGTCGATCGGTCCGCGCGCCTCAGGGGCAACAACCCGAAACCCGTCCAGATTGAAGAAGTCGCCCTCGAGCCCGACCATCAGCTTGCCCTGACGGCCGCTGACGGAGAAATGATCGTCCGTGAGGCCATCGGTGCCGTAAGTCGCTTTCAGCGCAGCACCATTTTCGGTCGGCTTGCGGGTGATGATGTTGATGACGCCCGCCATGGCGTAGTTGCCCCACAAGCTGGCGCCGCTGCCGCGCACCACCTCGACGTGGTCGATGTTCTCTTGGGAGATCTTACCCCAGAACACCTGCCCGTCGAAGGCGCCGATGATCGGGACGCCATCCACCATGACCAGCGCCCGACTGGCACCGGCCGGCCCAATGTTGCGCAGGGTGACCCCTTGAGCTTCGGTGTCGAGGTCTGGGGGGGTAACGAGGCTGCTCGATCGGCGAAAGAGACTGAAGCCGGGGATGGTGCGCAGGATGTCGTCCACGCTGGTGTTGGCGGACATCTTGATATCTTCATCGCTCAGCACCGTGGCGCTGGCGGCCGGCTCACCCTGGCTCAGCCCCGTGCGTGTTGCCGTCACGACCACCGTCTCGATACGCGTCTCACGCTTGGGCGCTTCCTCTTGCGCCATGGCGCGATCGCCTATCGCCGCCAGCAAGCAGACCGCTGCCGCATACCGGCACAACATCCCTACCCACCGGCACGAGCCGGAGATCCGTCTTGCCCGCATGTCGCCTGGCCCCCTTTCCGAAAACGCGCGGCATATAAAATAGGCCTGCTCACTTTGTCAAGCTAACGTAACGATTCTATTCTTTAGCCATGAATATCTACGACGTGCGTCGTATATACGATTAAGGTAGGATGTACTACGCATGTCGTAGTCATGGCTCAGCCGGCCACGGATGGCTCGGCGAGGGATTGCGGTGGCCGCGATGGGCCGTTGACATTTGCGGCTCACGTCGGTATGCGCGGCTCCGATGAAGGAACAGGACCTGCGGTTGCCCGGCGGCGATCTCGAGTATGCCGTGCTGTTTAGCGTTTGTGAACTGGGTGCGGCGTCGGCGCGAGACGTGTATCTGCAGGTTGGAGAGGCCGATGGTCTGGCGTACACGACCATCGCCAAGGTTCTCGACCGGCTTCACGTCAAGGGCTTGGTGGCACGCAAGCGAAAGGGGATGGCTTTTGTCTACCGGCCGCGGATGACGCGACGAGTGATCGAGTTTGCCCGCGCGCGGGTTTCGCTGAGCAAGCTCTTGGGGCCCGCTCCCCGTCCGGCGGTGGCAACGCTAGTGGAAGCAATGGAGTCCCTGGATCCAGGGCTTCTGGATGAGCTGGAGCGGGCGGTGGCCGCCCGCCGGGGGTCGCGTGATGGATCGTGAATTGGTACTCGCGGTCCTCGTTGCCCTGCTGTGTGGTAGCGCCCTGACGGCCGCGGGTTGGTGTCCGACCGGGTCGCCTGTCGCAGCGAGCGGCCGCGCGCTCGAGCGCCGCGCGTGGCGGCGCATGTGGTTTCCGTTCGGGCCCGCGGTGCTCGTGTTCGCGGCGCTTTGCGGCTGGGCATTGGTTGAGCCGGCCTGCGCGGAGCGAGTACCCAACTGCCTGTTGTGGGGCGCGTTGCCCTTTGCGGCCGTAGTGGCGCGGGCCGCTTGGCGGGCGTTGCGGTCTCTGACGGGGTCTCCCCAGAACCAGGCGGTAGCCACCGTTGGATTGGTTCGGCCGCGCATCATTCTCCCCCCGGAAATCGCCGAGACACTCGACGAGTATGCACTGGCTGCCGCGCTTGAGCATGAGCGGGCGCATGCGTGCCATCGGGATCCGCTGCGGATATGGCTGGCGCAGCTGGGAAGCGATTTGCTCTGGCCGTGGCCCACGGCCCGGTCGCGCTTCCTGTGCTGGAGGCGGGCGCTGGAACTTGCCCGCGACGAGGAGGCCCGGCTCAGGGGCATAGCCGGCCCAGACCTTGCCGCGGCGATTCTCGCCGCGCTTCGCTGCGGCCGCGGGGGCGGGTCATTGAGTACAGCCACGCTCGGGGGCGACGAGTCCTTCGTCAAGGAAAGAATCACCCGTCTCATGCAGGCGCTGGAGACGGAAGCGCCCCAAGCGAAGAAGAGATCGCTTTGGCTGCTGGCCTTGGCGGCGGGAGTTGTTTTGGCTGTCGTGCTCGGTACAGAGTTCGGCGAGCGCGTCATGCGAACCCTCCTGGCCGTTGCCTGACCCGGGCACCGCGGCACCCGCGAGCGCTCCAGGCGCATCTAACATCGTAGCCGCTTCCAGCGGGTCGGTCAGTTCTGGCCCCATCGCTCGGGAGAAGCTTCCGTCTTCAGTGTCCGGGCGCGTCGAGCGGCTTTTGGCAGCCGATTCGATAACATTCGCAATCGCCGTCATATTCGAAGACCACCCCATCGTGCGGCAGCAACTCCGGTTCCGAGGTGTACATCGGATGCCCCCGCTGCGTGTGCCCTGCCAAAAGCTGGAGTCGGCTGTCGGCGGGAACGAAAAAGAGATTCACGGTTTCGACATCGGGGCGTTGGTGCTCAACGAGCTGGAGATACTCCAGAATGGGGACATCGGCCCAGGTGGCGATAAAGACCGCGTTCGGTGGCAGCCGGCGGATAATCGTTTGGTCGCGCTCGGCCTTGAGGTCGCTGAAGGTCGAACTAATGAAGAGACGGATAGCGGGAGCGGGCATGGCTGCTCCGGTGAAGTTGGGTGTGAGTCGTTTTCCCGGCTACTGGGTTTTGAGAATATCTGCCGCAAAGGGGTTCTCCGACTGGATGGGCTCGACCTCCACGCCATAGGCGTCGCGGAAGGCCCGGCCCGACACGCGGCCAGGAGACCATTTGACTTCAAAGGCCCGCAGGTCGCTCCCTTGTTTCACAACCAAGTCCACCTCCGACTGTGCGCGCGTGCGCCAGAAGAACAGCTCTGCTGGCGAACCGAGCAGGGCGTTGCGCTTGGCCACCTCGGCGATCACCCAGTTCTCCCACAACGCGCCGATGTCGGGCCGGAATTCGTCGGTCGAGAAGGCGCTGAGCAGGGCATTGCGGATTCCCGTGTCCCAGAAAAACACCTTCCGGCTCTTGGTGATCTCTTTGCGGGGATTGGTGCTAAACGACGGCAGCCGGAAGATGACGAAGGTCTGTTCCAGCAGATCCAGGTAGCGCTCCACTGTTGGTCGCGCCATCTGAAGCTGGGTGGCCAGTTCGTTTACCGACACCTCGGAGCCGGCTTGATGGGCCAGCAGCAACAGCAGCCGCTTGATGAGGTCCGGCGCCTTGACCAGGCCGGTCTGGAGCACGTCTTTCCAGAGGTAGTCGGAACTCAGTTCGCGCAGCAGTTGCGTGGGGTTGTCGCTCGTCACGACTTCGGGATAGCTGCCGAAGTTGAGCCGCTGCATCAGGAAGGATCGGATTTGCGGCGCGAAGTGCCGGCGCAGGTGGTCGGGCGCGGCGTGTGGGGTCGCCCACACCTGCGTGCCGAGCGTTTCGGAAAACAGCAATGGCGGCAGCACAAGCTTGCGGTTGCGGCCCGTAAGGCTCTCCGCCGCCTGGTCGAGGAGATCCAGCGAGGAGGAGCCGAGCAAGAGTAACTTCGCGGGCAGCCGCGCATCGTGCCAGCCCTTGATGGTCCGGGACGCCTCGGGCAGGCGCTGGGCCTCGTCAATCACCAGCACCGACGGGTTGCCAAGGGAGCGCAGGGCATCGCTGGGCGCCAAAGCCGCGGCGGCCCGGAAACGCCCCTTGTCCACCTCAACATCAAAGTTGAGGAAGACCGCGCCCTGCCCCTCCAGGACATGCTCCACCAAGGTCGTCTTGCCGACCTGGCGCGCCCCGAGGATGATGCCCACCTTGTCGCTGGCGAGGATGTCCTTGAGCGGTTGTTCTGCTACTCTTCTGAGATACATGGGGAACAATATGTCATGTTATATTGCATACCTCAAGAGCCGAAGGCGTCTGATATCGCCTCCTGTCGGCAGTTGGCCATCATGCCCGACCACGTTCACTTTCTCTGCGCGCCGCGAGCGTCGGCAGTTGGCGCCGGAAGGGCGAACATGCTCCCATCCCTGCCCCGCAGCACGACGGAGCGTTGCCCTGGCGCAAGTTGGGGCTGGAACCATCGCCTCTATGTCTCGTCTGCCCCCTCCTCACTGAGTCCTCCAGCGGATCGCTTCAGGGTACTCCAAGCCCTGGACTGCCTCGCTCGTGAACATGTGCGAGTGAGCATTCAGCGCGGAGGGTTGATGCTGGGCCTTCCCGCAGCAGCGAAGTCAGCGCGTATGCGAAGAGCCTGTGCCGCGAACTGTCGGAAGCCTACGAGGACCACCCTCACCAAGTCCGCGAGATGATCGCCGGGCGGCGAGCGGCATAGCCCAATGAGATCGCTCGGCACCGCGATCGCGCGCCGCCCGCCACGCCGTCAGGTACGAGGAGTACAGCCCGTCGCGCCGGAGCAGTGCCCCGATCGCCCCCGTCGTGGTGTAGCGGTCCGCCTCACGCACGATCCGCCGCTTGTCCTCGGCCGTGAACCGCCGCCGCTGCGCCTGCGCCACCACCTCGGTCTCCGACCCCATCGTCGCAGCGGCGCGTAGACGGCGGCGAAGTTCGTACGCTCGAGTGCCTGGCGGCGGTGTGTGGCCACGTCCACGCCTGCGATACAAATGCTCCCCGAGGTTGGCGCGAGCACGCCGAGGATCATGTTGATGGTCGTCGTCTTCCCTGCTCCATTGGGACCAAGAAGCCCCACGATTTCGTTGCGACCGACGTCGAACGAGACGCCATCAACCGCGACGGTGTCGCCGTAGTGCTTGCGCAGTTGCCTCACCGAGAGCACATCGGGCATGTCGGTGGTTAGTCCACGGCGAGCGGGAAACGATAGGTGTCGTCACTGCTCAAACCGCCGGCCGCATTGAGAACCTGGGCGACGCGCAGCTCGACTTCGTACTGGCCTGGCTGGGGAGGCGCTGTGAGCTGGAATGGAACCTGCACCACTTCGCCAGGGCATACGTTCTTCGGTAGTTTGACGACATCGCCGACTCCGCTGACCGGCCGACCACTCGCTAGCCAGCGCACGACGAGGAATACGATGCCGCGGTTGGTGTAGTCGAAGGAGAATGTCGGCCACGCTTGCGTGCCCCGATTGGTAATCGATGCCACGACGGGCTGGGAACCGCCGTGGCGCAGCCGCGCCGGTGCACTTCGAACCGTCACCTCACTAGCGAGATCAGCGGTTCGCAAAATCGCCAACCGTACGGGCACCGGGTCGCGAAAAGCCCCGATGAAGAGAGGCAACAGTTCCCCGCCATGCCAGCCGCTCCGGAAAGCTCGAACAAGGTGCAGATCGGACCAGTCCCATACCCGCTCCGGATGCAACTCCAGGTGGACCGGGGTCAGGTTCCAGTCGTCATCGTCGCAGTAGACCCCGATCGCCTGAATGCCCACGCTGCATACTGCCAACGCCGCGCACAGCACCGCCACCGGGCGCGTGTGACACAACGGCACCAGGCCGTACACCAGGAACAGGCACAACAGCGGCGCGACATCGGTGAAGTATCGGGGTCCGAATGCGTACCCGGCCCACCATTCGTCGAACTTGGCATACAACGCGACGTGCAGCAGAACGCCGATCACCATGTAACGCATCCACGGATGAGCGTTCGTGCGCCACACCTGCACCGCACCCCAGACGGCAAACAAGAAGATCGGGGTAAAGATGAATAAACCGCGGTTTGGACTGAAGAACAAGCCGGCGAGACCGGTCAGCAACGGTGTCGAGAAGTGGTTGAACCCTCCGTAGGCCCCAGCTAGTGACCGAAAGATCGCCACGTTGTACATCATCACCGCCGCGCCGCCAAACAGCGGTAGCGCGGCGAAGGCGGCAAAGTGGCGCCGATGGTGGTTCCAGACAAACGCGGCAGTCAGGAGGGCAAAGCCGAGCATCTGCGGCCGGTTGCCCACCGCGACGGCGACGGTCAGTCCGGCCAGGACGAACGCAGCCAACGACGGTTTATCTTTCGCGTCCTCCCGCAAAAAAATCGTGCACAGGATCACCAGTGCCAATTCGCTGAGGACATGTGTCCACAGCGCCTGCCCCGAGAACCTCCAGGTTGACGTGCCCAACCCGTAGAGGAGTGTGATGGCCAGCGCCCATCGCTCCCTTACCAAGCGTCGCAGCACAATGAACAGCAAGCTTGCCGATAACGCGGTGAGCGCCGCCGCCGCCAGGCGCTCCATGACCACGAACAGGAGCTGGGCACGGACATCGTCGTACGGAATGCGATACGCGGACAACCACCAGGCGGGGATGAGGTACAAGGGCGTGATGACCAGCGAGGTGAGGACGGGAGAACCGGAATAGAGATGGCCGTTTCGCTCGATCACCCAGTAGAACGCACGCCCCGGCTCGCTGCGCACGCGTGGGAATTCGTCGAGGTCAAGGTTGTGTTCCCGCAGGATGCTGAACGGCAGCAATCTAGTTGGAATGTTGTCCCCCGAGCTGAGCATCCGGAGGTTGGAGATATAAACGAGGAATAGCGCCGCGCCGACCAGGGCCGCAACCACCGCACGCCTGGGCCGCGCAGCGACCGCAGGAGCGACCGGCTGCTGCGCCACGCTTCCGCCTGGAGGGCGAACCGGGACTCTGCGTTCCTGGGCGCGCCTCGCTGCTGCACCTTTCGATTTACCGCTCATCTGCGATCGCCGCGCCGACCACCATGCCAGTGAAACGCAGCCTAGCATCAGGCGACCTTGTTGATAATAGCCGGCATCCGCCCACGCCGCACTCGGAGAACTTCGTGACCGTCGACAAGAGCAAAGACGCGCTGCGAGAGTCTGCCCACGAACCTCGCGTTCCAGTCCGTCCTGCCCACAATCGTTCGGTGGGCATCCAAGGCACGTAGGACGTCCGCCTGAAGACTGCGGGAATGACAGAATGCGAGGTTCATGGCGGGTTCCCGAAGGGTGCTTCCGGAGAAAATCGACCAACGCGCAAGCAGGGGAAACCTGGCCAAGTGTGATGGCGTCCGTTCGGACGAAGTGACGGCCCACGGGTGCAACGGGTTTACTTGTAATCGGCAGAGCGCTGTATTATCAGTAGCCTATGAGTTGTGGAATGAAAGCGTGGCAACCCCTAGCTGACGTTCGACAACTGCAAACGGATCACGGTCCGCGTGCGGATGTGGGTGCAGGTGCGTTGCGCACGGCGGAAAATCGCGGCAGTTCGATGTCTGGTAAAGGACTCTCGTGAGCAGCCGGTACCGCGCACCCATCCCCCGCAACCTTGGGTCGCCGTCGTCTCTCCTTCGAACCCGTGATTTGAGCACCAGCGCTGCCCAATGAGCCAGGCGGTACAAGCAGGGGCGTCCCCCAATCGGCTCCCGCAGTCGCCGGCGGAGCTGCAGAGCGCACCGCCGCTGGTCTCTGTCGTCATCGTCCACTGGAACAGCCCCTACCTGCTGGGCTGCCTGCGCTCTGTTCTGCAACCGGACATGGAAGGGATCGAGGTGTTGGTGGTCGACAACGCCTCCACGGACGATTCGATGCGGCAGGCCGCGACGTATGATGGCCAAATCCGTACCGTGCGCAATCCGGAGAACTATGGCTATACCCGCGGCGCGAACATCGGCTTGAGCCACGCCCGTGGCCGCTATGTCGTGTTATTGAACAACGATACCGAAGCCGCGCCGGGATTTATCGAGAGGCTGGTGGAAGCTGCGGAATCCGACCCGCGCATTGGTATCTGCTGTCCGAAGATCCTCAGTGCCAAAGACAACCGCTTGATCGAGAGCGTCGGCCATTGGATTTATCCCGACGGCCTCAGTCGCTGCCGTGGTCGCTTTGAAGAGGACTGCGGGCAGTACGATGCTCCCGAGGACGTACTGGTCCCGAGCGGCTGCGCCATTCTGGTACGGCGAGAGATGCTCGATGACGTGGGGCTGCTGGACGAAGACTTCTTTTCCTACTGCGACGACACCGACCTGGGGTTGCGTGCCCATCTTCGGGGCTGGCGCTGTGTGACGGTGCCCAGCGCCGTCGTGTACCACTGGGGTTCCGCCTCGTCACCCCTCAAGGCGTTTTTGATTGAGCGCAACCGGCTGTGGGTGATGGTGAAGTGCTTTCCGCTTCCGCTGCTGTTGGCGGCACCATTTTTCACCTTGCTCCGTTTCGCCTTTTTGATCGTCGCCGTCATCCTGCACCGCGGGCCGGCCGGCCGCTTCGTCAGGGGTGAAGCGACCGCGTGGATCCCCAACATGACCGTCAGCAGAGTGGAGCAGGGAAGCTGGCTTTCGCAGCCGGGCACACCGCTGGCGCTGGTGCGAATTCTGCTGCGTGCCCTCATTGTCGGCGTGCAGGGGCTACCGCCGATGTGGCGCAAGCGCCGCACCATTCGACGCCGACGCACGGCCTCGGGTTGGGACATGGTGCGCTCTTGGCGCAAGTTCGGTCTGGGGCCGCGCGACGCGGCTTGGATCGATTAGAGTGGGGCAGGCCTCAGATCTAACAGCCCCCAATGCTTCGGCAGGCTCTTGCGAAGGAGGGGCACCCTGCTGCACCGTGCTCGATGGGCCTGAGCCGTTTGGTTGATTGGGAGCCTGTCGAAGGGTGCAAAGACCCTTATTCAGCAACCTGCCAGGACTGAGGAGTATGTGCTAACATGTCCCTCCAACCGGACGCCTATTCGCTGACGATCCTCCACTCTTCTGTTGTCGTCTTCGTTCTTTTCGTCATAGCATTCGTGGTGGAAGCCATTCGCCGTGGTCGTCTGAAGGAGCGTTACGCACTGCTGTGGCTGGCCGCGGCGGGGGTCATGCTCCTGCTGGCCGCCTGGCGCTCCTTGCTCGACCGTATCGCCGTGTTTCTCGGCGTGCTCTACGGTCCTTCGCTGCTGTTCCTCGTGGCGCTGCTGTTCTTGTTTGCCATCGTGCTGCATTTCTCGCTGGTCGTATCCGAACACCGCGACAAGACGCGCCGGTTGACGCAGCACCTGGCGCTGTTGGCGCACGAGGTCGAGCGCTTGCGAGAACAGATCGTCCGGAGCGCTCCTCGCTAGAGGGCTTGCGGCATGGAACTGGTTGCACTTGAGTCAAGTGTCGTTCACCTCAGGCCCTGGCATCTGGCGTCTGACATATCGCTGATGGTTCCGAAACCATGTGCCATCTGCCATACGCTATCTGCGCGAGGCACGCCTCGTTAAGGGATTTGGTGCTCGGCCGTGCACACACTCATCATCATCCCGGCATACAACGAAGCATCCATGATCGCGGCGGTGGTTGGCGACGTCCGCGCCATGTTCACTGGGGATGTGCTGGTGATCGATGATGGCTCGGAGGATGCGACCGCTGCCGAGGCGGGTCGTGCGGGGGCGC
The DNA here is from genome assembly GCA_036382395.1 of Candidatus Binatia bacterium. Taxonomy (NCBI): domain Bacteria; phylum Candidatus Binatota; class Binatia (SeqCode); species Binatia bacterium. The sequence continues at coordinate 10,932 of DASVHW010000400.1, forward strand.
AGGTGCTGCGGCACGCCTGCAACTTGGGCATTGGCGCCGCAGTGCAGACCGGATTCTTGTACGCCCTCACATATGGGTACGATTCGGTTGTCCGTCTGGACGGCGACGGCCAGCACGACCCCGCATACATCCCGGAGTTCCTCGAAATGCTGTCCGCCGGCGCCGGAGATATCATCGTGGGCTCACGCTTTTTGGGACGCAAGGGATATCAGTCAACCTGGGTCCGGCGCATCGGCATCCTCATCCTCACCATGGTCAGTGCCCTCGTCGGCACGCGCGTCAGTGATCCGACATCGGGCTACTGGGGAATCAACCGCCGCGCCTTAGAGCTGCTCGCCCGCGAGCAGCCCGACGATTATCCAGAAACCCAGGCCTTGGTCCTGGCCACGCGTGCGGGTTTGCGCGTCAAGGAGATTCCCGTGATCATGCAGGCACGTGGTGCAGGTCAATCATCATCCATCGCCGGCACCGTACAGTCAGGGTTTTACATGCTGAAGGTGATCCTTGCCGTCCTGATAGAACGGCTGCGTCAGCGGTGAGAAGAACATTTCGGAATTCGAAATACGAAATTCAGGCAGAGCCCAGGTAAGCACCCATGCATGTGGCCCATATCGTTCCCGTTTTCCCGCCTTATGGCGGCGGGATGGGCACGATTGCGTCGTACGAAGCCCAAGCGCTTGCCGCGGCTGGGGTGCAGGTTACCGTGTTGACGCCGCGGACTGCGCTGTCGCCAACGCCAGCGCCTGGCGTCCGCGTCGTGCAGCTGCGTCCACTGCTGGCCGCGGGCAACGCTGCCTGCCTCCCTTCGGTCATTCGCCAGATCGCCGGTTACGACATTGTGCATTTGCACTACCCGTTTTTCGGTACGGCTGAATTGCTGGCCACTCGGCGTTACCTCACTGGTCCCCCAATCATTGTGCAGTATCACATGGACGTCATCGGTCGTGGGTGGCGCGCCCATCTGTTTCGCTGGCATCGGCGTCTGCTGCTCCCGCTGGTTGTGCATGCCGCCGATGCGATCGTCGTCACGTCCATGGACTACGCCCGCTCCTCATTTCTGGCGGCAGCCATGACGTCCTTGCGACCGCGCCTGATTGTCATCCCGGCCGGGGTCGACCTG
>DASVHW010000401.1 GCA_036382395.1 Candidatus Binatia bacterium
GATCACGGAGAAGCTCGGGACAGGCAAGGCGCGGTACGTAGGGCCCTTTCGTAGCCGAGAGCAAGCGGGGGAGTTGCTGGGGTTGTTGACACGGCAGTTCCGTCTCCGCACCTGTGCGGGCCGGCTGCGACCGGACGCGTCGGTTGCGCCCTGCTTCCAAGGCCAGGTCTCGGCGTGCACGGCCCCATGCGCCGCGCGCGTGTCAGCCGAGGCGTATCGCGAGCAGGTCGATCGCTGCCTGGCGCTGTTCAATGGACAGGTGCAGTCCACTGAAAGCGATTTGCGGCAGGGGCGCGATGAACATGCCGCGGCATTGCGATTCGAAGCTGCCGCCCGCGTACAACGGGATCTCGATCTGCTCGGTATGCTGGTTCGCCGCCAGCGGACGCTGGGCTGGATCGTAGGACAGCAGAACTTCCTGGTGCTGCAGCCAGGTGCGGACCGGCGGTTTGTCCTGGCGTTTGTCGTCCTCGGTGGCCGTTTGGCCATCCGCAGGCGCATTTATGACGACCTGCAGGTGGCGGCGCTCGCCGATGAGATTGGCGAACAGCTGCCGATCTACCAGGGAAGCGCCCTCCGGCGTGATGAGGTTGACGGCACACAGATCCTTGCCGCGTGGCTGCGCCAGCGAGGCGAAACAGATGGCTACGTTTTTCGCATCGAAGCGGCGGCGCCCGCCACGCAGAAGGCTGAGTGGCGGGCGGCGTCGGCTGATCTACTGAACTCGGGGGCGGTCCCGGCGGAGAGCGTGGGCGTGTTGCCGTCTGAACCGTCGCGCCCAGAAGGCAACAGGCAAGGCCGCAAGCATCCACGCACCGCCGGCATCGGCCCGCTCGCCGATTGAACAGCCACCGCTCCGGGTCACCGTTTGGATCGCGTTGTGATCCCCGGGGGTGTCCGATGTAATTGGGGTTGCCGTTGGGGTGTCCGGCGCCAAGGACGGTCCGCAAACGAGATCGTTAGTCACCACATTCGTCAGACACCTGCCGCTTTCACAGTCCGTGGGCTTTTCACATGAAGCGCCTTCAGCGAGTGCTGCGCTGCAGGTGCCTTTCGATCCATAGATGTCGCAGCGCTGGTCCAACGGGCAGGTGTCCAAATTGCAGCACACACCGGCATCGGTGTTACACACGAGTCCCCCGGAGCACGCAGGGGTACAGCTGATTCCCGAGCCCTTTGGCGTCGGCGTGGACGTCGCTGTCGGCGTCGGCGTCGACAGCGGCGTCGCCGGCGTGGTCGTCGGCGTCGGATTCGTCGCACAGTGTTTGTTCGCCGCGCAGTAGTTTGATGTGCAGTCGTTGTTGGAATTACAGGAGTCCCCGTTTGCCCCTCTCACATGACAGGTGCCCAGGAAGAGCGAGTGATTGCAGATCAGCGGGGGCGAGCATGGCGTGCTGCAACATACGCCATCGGCACAGGTCGACGACGAGCACTGCACGTCCACAGCGCACGGGAAACCAATCGGTTGCGGCGTCGGCGTCTGGGTGGCCGTGCCGAGGCCCGTAGGGGTCTTGGTAGCCGTTGCGGTTTTGGTGCCCGTAGGAGTGCTGGTAGGGCGGGGGGTGCACCCCGCCCCGGGGACATTACTGCACGCTCCTTGCAAAATGCGTACGGTATTTGTGCCGTACTCGGTGACTGCGACATCCGGGACACGGTCGCCCGTAAAATCTGCTGCGATGATGCGGCGCGGCGCGCCGCCGAGGGCCACCTGGGTGGCGAAAGCAAAGGACCCGTCGGTGGAACCCTTATAGAAGCTGACAAACCCAGGCGACGCCCCGCTGGTGCTGAACGATACTGCCAAGTCGTCAACCCCGTCGCCGTCGAAATCCTCACTGGTGATGCCCTGCGCGGTGCAGGCGAGCACAACCCCGTCTTGCTTCGGACAGCTGAGCGGGATCGGGCTCAGTACATTGAAGAGCCCGGTCCCTAGGTTCCTGAGAATCGAAATGGAAGGGCTGCTTTTGGTACCCTGGTTTATCACTGCTATGTCCGGCCCGCCGCTGAGGTTGACAACAGTGAGGCCCACCGCGCCTATACCAACCGTGTAGTTCACGGCCACTGGGGTTCCGAGGCCTGTTTTACCACTGAGGAGAATACTGACAGAGCCAGCGCCAGTGCCTCCTGCTGCCAGGGCGGCGACATCAGCGATGTCATCACCATTGAAATCAGCGGTTGCGATGGCGCTCGCGTTTGGAACGACCGGAAGGCTCAGTTGCCTGGTAAACAGCGTCTTGTGCCCTGAGGTAGACCATGAGTTGTACAGCGGGGTTACCGTATTGGCAGGACCGTTTGCGGTAACCAAGTCGGCGTTCCCCTGACTAGTGAAGCTTCCAGTCGCGATATCCAGCGGCCCTTTAAAATCCACCGGTATCATTCCTGTTGTCGGCACAGGGCCGAACGTTCCGTTTCCGTTGCCGGGAATTACGAACACTCTAGCTCCGGCGTTGTCGACAACTGCTATGTCGTTGATAGCGTGTCCGCCAGCGGTCTTCTGTCCGTAAAAGGCACCAGCGGTCACTCCGCGCAGAGCGGCGACGCCTGTTGGTAGGACGACATTGATGACGGTTTGAAAGTCACCGTCTGGCAAAACGAATAAGGCCGTAACCGACGGGCTGAGCGAACTGCTCACTACGACGTCTGGGATGCCGTCATCGTTGAAATCGGCTTTAGCTACATACGTCGGCCCTTTGGCCACAGGTCGCGCAGGGCCTGGGATGAACTGCCATTGGGCCTGGGAGCCATGACTGAACAGCAACGCGCAAGCAATTCCGAATGAGTATACGCAGAGACTTCGTCTCATGTAGAATCTCCTAGCTTCTCCCAGCCGGCCAGCGCTGGCTTGCCTGTCTGGGACATCGAGGCGAGCGTTAGCAATGATATGGTGCTCTCTAACGAGATCTTATTCTGTAATAGACCGGCTTTGTTTGTCAAACGAAAACGCTGCCGCGGGCGAGAAAGCGGTGTCCGCCAACGCATGCGAACGCGCATGACGGCCAGCCCCCGTTGGCACCGCACAAACCCTGGAATCGGCCGCCGGGGAGGTGGTAGGAAAGAATGGTCGCCGTCGCCTCGCTGAAGCGAGCGGTGGGCGGGAGGGAAGCATGTTCGCTTTCGATATGAGTCCGGAGCAGCGGGAAATGAAGGACCTTGCCAGGAAATTTGCGGCCGAGGAGATCATTCCCGTCGCAGCGAAGTTCGACGAGGAGGAAAAGTTCCCCGAAGCCGTCTGCCGCAAGGCCTGGGAGCTTGGCCTCATGAACCTCGAGGTGCCCAAAGAGTTCGGAGGCCCCGGACTCGGTGTGCTGGACACTATCTTGATCCTGGAAGAGTTGAACTACGGCTGCGCGGGTATCACCAACGCGCTGGCAGCGAACGGACTTGCCGCCGTCCCGTTGCTGTTGGCGGGAAACGACGAGCAGAAAAAGTACTACTTGGGCCAATTGGCGCGCGAGTTTTCCTTTGCGGCGTTCTGTACCACGGAGCCCGGCGCAGGCTCGGACGTGGCCGGGATGTCGACCTCCTATCGCCGCGTCGGGGATGAGTACGTGTTGAACGGGGTGAAACACTTCATTTCAAACGGCACCGTGGCGAGCTGGTACGTCGCGTTTGCGACCAGCGACAAAAGCCTGCGCCACAAGGGCATCTCGTGTTTCGTTGTTCCTGCTGACCTCCCGGGCATTCGAAAGAATCGGATGAAGGACAAACTGGGGCAGCGCGCCGCCGACACCGGTGAGGTCGTGTTCGAAGACGTCAAGGTGCCGCGAAACTCCCTAGTGGGGGAAGAAGGCCAGGGCTTCCGCATCGCGATGCAGACGTTCGATCGCACGCGTCCCGAAATCGGTGCGATCGCCATCGGCATCTCACAACGCGCCTTTGACGAGGCCAGCAAGTACGCTTTGGAACGACGCCAGTTTGGACAACCCATCGCCAACTTCCAGGCGATTCAGTTCATGCTGGCGGACATGGCGATAGACATCGAAGCGATGCGGCTGCTCACCTACAAGGCGGCCTGGATGATCGACCAAGGGGCGGCAGCGTCGATCGTCTCCAGTTATGCCAAGGCGTTCGGTGCCGACGCCACGATGCGCATTGCCACCGACGCGGTGCAGGTATTCGGCGGCTACGGCTACATGAAGGAGTACCCGGTCGAGAAGCTGATGCGCGACGCCAAGCTGCTACAGATCTACGAGGGCACGTCGCAAATCCAGCGCGTCGTCATCGCGCGAAACCTGTTGAAGCAAGGTTAACGAGGCCGCCGGAGGAAACCCAATCAGAGGAGAAGAATCGGCAGCAGGATTCCGCCAACTGTGACGACAACCAACAAGACCGCTACCCCTACCTGACCAATCTGGTCGCCTACGCCCGCTTCTTCAGGCAACGGTGCCGACCGCTCGATCGCTGCCCGCTTTTCTGCCGCAGTGGGCCTTGGCTGGCGCGCCGTACATGCGCCGAGCACCGTCAGGCCGGCGAGCAATACCACGACCAGGCAGGCCTTCCGCCAACCCAATCTGCCGGAATCTGGTGACCCGGCCGTCGGGGGAAAAAGTGGAGCTGAACGGAGTCGAACCGTCGACCTCTTGAATGCCATTCAAGCGCTCTCCCAACTGAGCTACAGCCCCATTCCCACGCTTTGCCCGGCGGTATTGCCGAAGTTCCTCTATCTGAAACGCCAACACCCGGCAAGGTGCGCATGGCGCCCGACGCCGGGCCTGAACGCCGGCCAGAAACGACGAAGGGGCGGGAGTTGCCTCGCACCCCTTCGTGCTCTGGGTCTCAACAGCCTGTTACGTTAGATCTTCCCTTGCAGGGCGAACGCGATCACCAGCGCGTAGATCGCCAACGCTTCCATGAAGGCGATGCCGATGATCATCGGCGTCTGGATACGGTCCGCCGCGTTGGGATTGCGGCCAATCGATTCCATGGCCGCTGCCACCGCGCGCCCTTGGCCCAAACCGGCGCCAACTGCCGCCATGCCAATGGCGAGCCCGGCCGCCAGCGCGATCCATCCTTTGGAATCGCCCATCGCGCCCTCCGCGGCGAATGCCGGAGCTTGCACCAGTAACACGGTCAACACCGTGAGTACCGGCGTCATCCATCGTTTACGCATTCTCTGATCCTCCTTTCCTCAAATTTGAGAGACCGCTGCGCCACACCTCTCTGTCCTCCTCGCCACTCCTCGGCCGCGCATCTCTCAGCGCTTGATTCTATCACTTATGCCGCAACGTGTTGGGTAGCATGCTCTCCGTGCTCCCCATGTTCCTCCAACGCTAGGGATAGATAGACAACGCTCAGGATCGTAAACACAAAGGCCTGAATCAACGACACGAACGCCCCGAGCATGTAGAACAGCACCGGAACCCCCACCTTCGTCAATCCGGTAAAGATCTCCAGGACCAAATGGTCGCCGGTCATGTTGCCGAAAAGACGGAGTGCCAACGAGACCGGTCGCACCAGGTTGTCGATCAGCTCGAGCGGCAACATCAAAAAGGCCAACCACCAGATTGGGCCAAGGAAGTGCTTGAAGTACGCCAGGCCCTTGGCGCGCAAGCCGTAGTAGTTATAAACCAGGAACGACGTCACTCCGAGCGCGAAGGTCACGCTGAAGTTGCTGGTGGGCGGTGCAAACCCCGGCAGCAACCCCACCAGATTCGCGGTCATGATGAACAGGAAGAACGTGCCGTAGACATGGATGTAGCGGCGACCTTTATGCCCGAGGATGCCTTCGACGAAGCCGACAAACCATTCGACGAAGATCTCGAGGGTGTTGCGCGCCGTCAACGTCCCGTCCGGCACCACCGGATCGGCAGCGGCGCGGATCTGGCGGAGTGCCACCAATGCCCACACGAAGAGCGCGGCAATCACCAACGTCGCCGTTGCGGTATGCGGCTGTAAAAGCTTGAGCCCAGGAATCACCGATACCCACATGAATTGGTGTTCCACCTCAACCGACTCCTTTCCGGTACAGCTCCGCGCGCGCGGCCTCCAGCAGGCAGGCCACCAGCAGCAACGTCACGCCCACGGCGAAACTCATCCCCTCGACCGGCACGCGCCAGAAAAGCATGCCCAGCAAACCGAGGAACAGGCCAAACTTCAACGTCAGCGCCGCGATCGCGGCTGCGGCACGCCCCGCTTTCCTGGCGTCCAGCACACCTGGCCGCAGCACATTGGTGACGACGCGGAGCAGCAAGAAGTTGACGCCCATCACCGCACCGCCGAGCAGCACGCTCCCCGGGGCCCCGCAGTGGGTGGCATACGAGAGGCCGCCGGTGGTCCCCACCAATCCAACGTGCAGCTTGCTGATCCGTGTGAGATCAATCGCCATCGTCCGACCGCGAACTAAACCGCTTCAACATCCAAAGCAAGCGGTAGAGTGCCCCTCCCATACCCCCGAGCGTCAACAGCAGCACGAACAACGGCGCCGTGTGCAGATGCTCGTCCAGATAATAACCTGAAATCAAGCCCGCAACGACGATGCCGGCAAGCTCGAAGCCGAGCGCTGCAAAGCGAGCGCCACTGATGTTTCCACTCTCACGCTGCTGACTCTGCCTAATCGGCTGCTCCGATCCTCAGGCCAAGTCGGTGAGCACTTGGCGCGCCGCGCCCACCGTTTGATCGATCTCCCCCTCGGTGTGAGCCAGGGAGATGAACGCGGCTTCGAACTGTGACGGCGGCAAGTAAATCCCCCGATCGAGCATCCCACGAAACCACCGGGCGTACATCTCCGTGTTACAGGCGCGCGCGCTATCACCGTCACGCACTTTCGTGGCACCAAAGAACAGGGTCCACATTGAGCCGACTCGGTTGAAGCATGCCGGCAATCGCAGTCCCTTCAGCGCCTCCTTCAGACCGGCTTCGAGGCGGGCGCCAAGCTCCTCGAGACGCTCGTAGATACCGGGCTTCGAAAGCAGCTCCAGCGTCTGCAGACCCGCGGCCACCGCCAGCGGATTGCCGGACAGCGTCCCGGCCTGATAGACGGGGCCGAGCGGCGCCAATTGTTCCATCACCGCGCGCTTGCCGCCGAACGCTGCCAGCGGCAACCCACCGCCGATGATCTTGCCCAGACAGGTGAGATCGGGATCGATGCCAAACTGCTTTTGCACGCCGCCGTAGCCGAGGCGGAACCCGGTGATGACCTCGTCGAAAATCAGCAGTGACCCGCTCTCGCGGGTCAGAGTTCGCAACCCGTCAAGAAAACCCTGCTCCGGCGGGATCACGCCCATGTTGCCCACCACCGGCTCGATGATCACGGCCGCAATGTTCTGGCCGTCTGCCCTCAGGTACGCTCCGACCATGCCCAAGTCGTTCAGGTCGGCAACTAACGTGTCGCTGGCAACGGCTTCCGGCACACCAGCGCTGTCGGGCACGCCGAAGGTTGCCGCGCCGGAGCCGGCACGAACCAGGAGCGGGTCGGCGTGGCCGTGGTAGCACCCGGAAAACTTGAGGATCTTCGTGCGTGCGGTAAAGGCCCGGGCCAACCGGATTGCCGTCATCGCCGCCTCGGTGCCTGAACTCACGAGGCGGACCATGTCCATCGAAGGGACGGCCGCCGTGAGCACCTGGGCCATTTCGACTTCTTGTGCCGTCGGCGCACCAAAGCTCGTGCCGTTCTGCATGGAGTCGCGCAGGACCGCCAGCACCTTTGGGTGGGCGTGGCCGAGGATCATTGGGCCCCAGGAACCGACGTAATCGATGTACATCCGGCCATCGGCGTCCCAAACGCTGCAACCCTTCGCCCGCTGGATGAACAGGGGCTTCCCACCGACGGCGCGCCACGCTCTCACGGGGCTGTTCACCCCGCCCGGTATCAACCGCTCTGCCCGCTCAAACAAGCGCTCTGAAAGTGTGCTGGTTGCCATGACTGCGAGAAAAGACGACGGCTGTCGGTACCATTGCGGACCGGTCCAGTCAAGGAACCTGCACGCCGCCCCCTCTCGTCCTTGCGGCCGGCGACAAAACCGGGTAAATCACCTCTACCCTGGCACTCGTTTGGGGCGTACGTTCTCGTTCGCAGATGATTACGGCAGCGCGCTGTGTCCGTAAGGAATGGTTCTCGGCGTCGCCGGGTGGAAAACCTGTGGATTTCGCATGTCGGCATCGGCCAAACCTTTGATTTTGGAAGAAGATTTTTGATATTCACACTTGTGGATAGCACTGTGGACCATCTTCTATGCGGCAGGCCTGGGAACGATCGTTAGAGATCCTGCGAGACCGCATCGAGTCGCAGGATTATGAGAACTTTATTCGCCGCCTGCACCCTGTAGACGCCCGCGATCGTAATCTGCTCATCGAGGCACCCAGTCGCTCGGCGGTCGACTTCATCACGAAGCGTTACCTCAATCTGATCGAGGAGGTGTTGTCGCAGACGGCCGGTGCGCCGGTGCGCGTGTTGCTTCAGCCGCCCGGAGCGGTGCAGCAGGAACTCTTCCCGCTCTCCATGTCGAGTCCCCCGGCCGCCAGCGCCGTTCGCAAGCGCCCCTCAAGCCTGATTCCCAAGTACACGTTCGCCAACTTCATCGTCGGTGCCAGCAACCAGTTCGCCCACGCCGCATCCAAGGCCGTCGCCAATCAGCCGGGCGACCACTACAATCCCTTGTTCATCTACGGCGGCGTTGGCCTCGGTAAGACGCATCTGGTCAATGCCATCGGCCATCAGATCCTCGATAAGTATCCGGACCGACGCATTCTCTACCTCTCATCGGAATCGTTCATGAACGAGTTGATCAATGCGCTGCGCCGCGACCGTATGGATGACTTCAAGGGACGCTTCCGCCGCATGGACGTCCTGATTCTCGACGATGTGCAGTTCCTGGCCGGCCGCGAGCGGACCCAAGAAGAGTTCTTCCACACCTTCAACTCGCTCTACGAAAGCCATCGGCAAATCGTGCTCACCTCGGACAAGTTTCCGAAGGAGATTCCCGACCTGGAGGAGCGGCTGCGCAACCGTTTTGAGTGGGGCTTGATTGCTGATATCCAGCCGCCTGACATGGAAACCCGCGTCGCCATCCTCCAGAAGAAGGCCGAGGCAGAAAGCATCGAATTGCCTCACGACGTGGCCCTCTTTCTCGCTGCCAACATCGACTCGAACGTGCGGGAGTTGGAAGGCTCACTGACTCGGCTGGGCGCCTTCGCGTCGCTCAACAAGTCCGAAATCAGCGTCGACTTTGCACGGCAGGTTCTCCAGCATATTCTTCGGGAAAAGGATTCCACCATCACCATCGAATCGATTCAAAAGGCGGTGTGCGAGTTCTTCCACGTCCGCCCGGCCGATCTCCGATCGAAAAAACGCACGCGAACTATCGCCCTGCCGCGGCAGGTCGCGATGTACCTCTGCCGCCGCTACACGCAGGCGTCATTCCCTGTCATCGGCGATCGTTTTGGCGGCCGCGATCATTCGACGGTGATTCACGCGACCCATGTAGTAGACCATCGTGTGAAGCAAGATCCAACCTTCCGCTCCACGGTGGAGCGCCTCGAGCGGCTGTTGGAAAGCAGGGGATAAACTGTGGAGAGCTTGGGGAGAGCGGGGGTACAGCACGGGGTAACCGTTCCCCTCGCTCATCCACCCGAGCACGGTCAACCCACCATCGAGCCGCTCTCCGCCGTGTGCGGAGCGGCTTTTCATATTTCCACAGCCCTTACTACTACTACTAAATTATAAGATATATACAGAAGAAATAGGGAGAGGTGGGAAGAGGCATGGAATTCACAATCGCACGTGACGAGTTATTGCAGGGCTTGTATCTGACCCAAGGCATCGTGGAACGCCGGACGACCATTCCCATCCTCGCCAATGTCCTGATGGAATCGGTAGAGGATGGCGTGTCGATTGCTGCGACGGATCAGGAAGTCGGCGTTCGCCGGCGCTGTGAGGCCAAGATCAAGAAGAAGGGCGCACTCACCACGGGAGCCCGCAAACTCTACGAAATCGTGCGCGAGTGTTCTGAGGGCGCCATCGTCATACGTTCGCTGGAGAACAACTGGATCGAGATCTCGTCTGGAAAGTCACGCTTCAAGATCGTGGGTCTCGATCCCAAAGAGTTCCCGGCCATGCCCAGCCCAGCGGCGGAACGCGAGCGCCACGCGCTTACGGTGTCCTCCGAGGTGCTGCGTGAGATGATTACCCGGACGCTGTTTGCCGTGTCTACCGATGAAACGCGCCTGAATCTCAGCGGCATCTTTCTTGAGTCGCCGGAGAAGGGGAAGTTGCGGATGGTGGCGACCGACGGTCATCGACTCAGCATGATCACCCGCCCGGTTGAAGAAGGTGGCCCGGCGACCGGCGTCATCGTTCCGCGCAAGGGTGTCGCGGAAATCTCCAAGGTGATCGAATCGGGCGACGAGGCCGTCACCCTCACGTTGCAGGGCGGCGTGGCTCACGCGACACGGGGACAGGTTGACCTGTCGATGCGTTTAGTCGAGGGGGAGTTTCCGGACTACAATCAGGTCATTCCGCAAAAATCGGAGCGCCGCATGCTGGTGGCGGCCGAACTGTTCCTGGCAGCGCTGCGACGGGTCTCGACGGTGTCGAGTGAACGCACACGCGGGGTGAAACTCCAGATCGAAGCAGGTAAGTTGGAAATGTCCTCGATGAACCCCGACGTCGGCGAAGCAACCGAGGAGTTGGCTGTGGAATACGACGGCGCGGCGCTGAGCATTGGCTTCAATGCCAAGTATGTAATGGATCTCCTGAGCGTGCTTCCCGAAAACGCGCAGGTAGAAATGGGCTTCAACGACGATGTCAGCCCCGGGGTCATACGCTGCGAAACTGACCCGGAATACCTGTACGTTGTCATGCCCATGCGGCTCTAAACTGAAGAGAAGCTCGGCGGTTGTTCCACGCCGCTGGATGGGGGTGGATTGAGGCTGCAAAACAAAGGCATATCAATATCATAAGTTACTGAAATAACGGCGCAATTGCTGGTTACAGTCCCTTTACGCCGAACGCCTGTTCTGCTATTAACTTCGAGGATAAATCAATAGACTCGTTCGCTCTCCATTTTGGATGAGCCGGGGGTGGGGTGACGTGTTAGAAACGACCGATTACGGCGCGGATCAAATCAAAGTTTTAGAAGGGTTGGATGCCGTTAGGAAGCGTCCCGGTATGTACATCGGGGATACCGCGGAGCGCGGATTGCACCACCTCGTCTTCGAAGTCGTCGACAACTCGATCGATGAAGCGCTGGGCGGTTACTGCGACGAGATCAGCGTCACGATCCACATCGACGGCTCGGTCGCCGTGGAGGATAACGGCCGCGGTATCCCCGTAGGCCTCCACGCGGGCGAGGGCGTCTCCGCCACCGAAGTGGTGATGACGAAGCTGCATGCCGGCGGCAAGTTCGACAAGCGCGCTTACAAAGTCTCCGGTGGGCTCCATGGCGTCGGCGTGTCCGTGGTCAACGCCCTGTCCGAGTCCCTGGAAGTCGAGATCAAACGTGACGGCAAAGTCTACACGCAACGCTATCACCGCGGCAAGCCGGAGAGCCCGCTCAAAGAAGTTGGCACGACGCAGCAACGCGGCACCAAAGTGACCTTCAAACCCGACTCGCTGATTTTCGAGCAGCTGGATTTCAGCTTCGATATCCTATCGCAACGGCTGCGCGAGTTGGCCTTTCTGAACCGCGGCGTGTGCATCAGCATCGACGACCAGCGCACGCAAAAGCAACATACCTTTTGCTATCGAGGTGGCATCGAAGAGTTCGTCGAGCATCTGAGTCGCGCCAAGACCCCCATTCACCCCAAGGTGGTGTATCTCCAGGGCCAGAGGGAAAACTTTGAGGTGGAGGTCGCCCTTCAATGGAACGAAGGGTACGCCGAAAACGTGTACTCCTTCGCCAACAACATCAGCACCATCGAGGGCGGAACGCACCTGATCGGCTTCAAGGCCGCCCTGACCCGGACGGTCAACCAGTACGCCGCCGCCAACGGTCTGCTGAAAAAGGACTCCGAGGCCCTGCAAGGCGAGGATGTCCGCGAGGGGCTGACCGCCGTGGTGAGCGTCAAGGTGCAGGAGCCGCAATTCGAGGGCCAGACCAAGACCAAACTGGGGAACAGCGAGGTCAAGGGATTCGTCGAGGCGCTGGTAAATGAGAAGCTGGGCGAATACCTGGAGGAGCACCCGGGCGACGCCAAGAAGATCGCCTGCAAGGGCCTGGATGCCGCCCGCGTCCGTGAGGCGACGCGGAAGGCCAAGGAGCTGGCCCGGCGCAAGGGCGCATTGGACTCCGGTTCGCTGCCGGGGAAGCTGGCCGACTGCCAGGAACGCGATCCGGCGCTGTCGGAGCTGTACATCGTCGAGGGCGATTCCGCCGGCGGCTCCGCCAAACAGGGCCGCGACCGCAAAAACCAAGCGATTCTGCCGCTGCGCGGCAAGATCCTGAACGTCGAGAAAGCGCGTTTCGACAAGATGATCTCCTCGCAGGAGATCCGCGTGCTGGTGACGGCATTGGGGACCGGTATCGGCAAGGAGGACCGCGACCTCTCCAAGCTGCGCTACCATACCATCATCATCATGACGGACGCTGACGTCGACGGGTCGCACATTCGCACGTTGCTGCTCACGCTCTTCTACCGCCAGTTCCAGGAACTGATCGAGCGAGGCCACGTGTTCATCGCGCAGCCGCCGCTCTATAAGGTGAAGAAGGGGAAGACCGAGCGCTATCTGAAAGACGACACCGCGCTCGAGGATTACCTGATCGAGTTGGGCACCGAGGACATCACGCTGAAGAGTGAGGACGAGCGCGCCGGGTTGACCGGTATCCCGCTGAAGAACGTGGTGAAGAAGGCGATGCGGTTCGAGCGCATTCTTGACGTGGTCGAGCGGCATCAGAAAAACCGCCAGGTGGTAGCGACACTGGCGGCCGATGAACGCATGACGCCGGCGGTGTTGGCTGACACGGCGACATTGACCCAACTGCTCAGCGATGTCGCCACTGCCGTCAGGCAGACCGCTCCTGAGGTGCAGCCGTTGACCATCGAGATGACAGACGACCCGGAGCATGCCTGCCACGCCATCGTGGCGCGGACCCGCATGAACGGCAGCAGCCAGCAGACGGTGGTCGACATGAAGTTCTGTCTGACGCCGGAGTTCGAAGAGCTCCGCCGCTTGGCAAAGGACCTCCGCGCCGCCGGCCGGCCGCCATTCGTGGTGGTTGGCGGCGAGAAGCAGATGGACACGCGCACCTTGCGCGAGGCGGTGGGGCACGTCATCACCCAGGCACGCAAGGGGCTCGACATCCAGCGCTACAAGGGCCTCGGGGAAATGAATCCCGAGCAACTCTGGCAAACGACGATGAACCCCGAGACCCGCACGCTGCTGCAGGTGAAGATCGAAGACGCCTACGAGGCCGATGATATCTTCTCGACGTTGATGGGGGACGCGGTGGAGCCGCGGCGGAAGTTCATCGAAGAAAACGCGCTCAACGTGAAGAACCTGGACATCTAGCTGGCAGGCTGAGCCACCGGCTATCAGCCATAAGCCACAAGCCATAAGCGATTTCCCATGGATGCATCCCTGAAGGCCAACAAGATTCCGGTCAATATCGAAGACGAAGTGCGGCAGTCCTATATGGACTACGCCATGTCCGTGATCATCGGGCGCGCCCTGCCCGATGCGCGCGACGGGCTGAAGCCGGTACATCGGCGCGCCTTGTACGCCATGTACGATCTCGGCAACGACTGGAACCGGGCGTACAAGAAATCGGCACGCGTGGTCGGCGACGTGATCGGTAAATACCATCCGCACGGCGACGTCGCCGTCTACGACACCATCGTCCGCATGGCGCAGGACTTCTCCATGCGCTACCCGCTGGTGGACGGCCAGGGCAACTTCGGCTCGGTCGACGGCGATCCGCCCGCGGCCATGCGCTACACCGAGATCCGCATGGCCCGCATCGCCGGTGAGGTGCTGGCCGATCTCGATAAGGAGACCGTCGACTTCCTGCCGAACTACGACGAGACGCTCAAGGAGCCGACCGTGATGCCGGCGCGTATTCCGAACCTGCTCGTCAACGGCTCGGCGGGTATCGCCGTCGGCATGGCCACCAACATCCCGCCGCATAACCTCGGCGAAGTCGTCGACGCCCTGATTGCGCTGATCGCCAACCCCGATCTTGGGGTGCCTGAGTTGATGCAGTACGTGCCGGGACCCGACTTTCCCACTGCCGGCTTCATCCACGGCAAGACCGCCATCCGGGAGGCCTACACCACCGGCAAGGGCATCTTGCAGCTCCGCGCCCGTGCCGTGACCGAGACCGACAAGCGCACCGGCCGCATATCCATCATCGTCAAAGAGATCCCCTACCAGGTGAACAAGGCCCGCCTGATCGAGCGCATGGCCGATCTGGTGAACGACAAGAAGATCGATGGCATCTCCGACCTGCGCGACGAATCCGACCGCGATGGCATGCGCATCGTCATCGAGCTGAAGAAAGACGCCATCCCCGAGATCGTGCTGAACCAGCTCTACAAGCTCACGCCGATGCAGGATTCGTTCGGCATCATCATGCTGGCGATCGTCGATAACCGGCCCGTCCTCCTGACGCTCAAAGATGCGCTCAAGGTCTTCATCGGCCACCGCAAGGATGTCGTCATCCGCCGCACCGTGTTCGAGTTGCGCAAGGCCGAGGAGCGACTGCACGTCCTCGATGGGCTCAAGATCGCGCTGGCCAACCTCGACGCGGTGATCGCCCTCATCCGCCAGGCGCAGAGCCCAGCCGCCGCCAAAGCGGGCTTGATGCAGCAGTTCCAGTTCAGCGAGATTCAGGCACAAGCTATCCTCGACATGCGCCTGCAGCGCCTCACCGGCCTCGAGCGCGAGAAGATCCTTGCCGAGCACGCCGAGACGGTGAAAGAGATTGCCCGCTACAAGGAGATCCTCGCCGACGAGCGCGAGGTCTACAAGATCATCGTCGAGGAGCTGCGGGAGATCAAAAAACTCCACGCCGACGAGCGACGCACGCAGATCGTCGACGAGACCACCGACATCTCCATCGAAGACATGATCGTCGAAGAGGACATGGCGGTCACCATCTCGCACGAGGGCTACATCAAGCGCAACGCCGCCACTCTCTACCGCGCCCAGCGCCGCGGCGGCCGCGGCAAGATCGGTGCGACCACGAAAGAAGAAGACTTCGTCGAGCACCTGTTCGTCGCCTCGACGCACTCGTACATGCTGTTCTTCACGACCTCCGGGAAAGTGTTCTGGCTCAAGGTGCACGAGCTCCCGCAGGGCGGCCGGGCGGCGCGCGGCAAAGCCGTCGTCAACCTGCTCAACCTGGAGAAGGACGAAAAGATCTCCGCCTTCTTGCCGGTGCGCGAATTTCAGCAAGGGCGCTTCGTCGTCTTCGCCACCAAGAACGGCACGGTCAAGAAGACCGATCTGATGGCGTACGCCAACCCGCGCAAAGCCGGCATTATCGCCATCAGTCTGGACGCGGGCGACGAGGTTATCGGCGTGCGCCTCACCGACGGGCAGCAGGAGGTGATCCTGTCGACCCGGATAGGGCAAGCCATCCGCTTCAAGGAAGGGGACGTCCGCCCGATGGGCCGCGGCGCCGGCGGCGTGCGCGGCATCGCGCTGGAGGAGGGGGACAGCCTCGTCGGCCTCGACGTCGTCAGCGCCGGGGCCACGCTGCTCGCCGTCGCCGAAAAAGGTTTCGGCAAGCGCACCGAGATGGACGAGTACCGCCTCACCCGTCGGGGCGGCAAAGGGATCATCACCATGAAGACCACCGACCGGACGGGCTTGGTCGTCGGCGTGCGCATGGTGACCGATGACGACGACATCATGCTGGTCACCGACGGCGGCAAGGTCATCCGCACGCCGGTGAAGGGCATCTCCGTCATCGGCCGCAACACCCAAGGCGTGCACCTCATCGACCTGGCCGAGGGGGAAAAGGTGGTGAGCATCGCCCGCTTGGCCGAGAAGGAAGAGGATGAAGAGCCGGGTGGCGAGGGCGGTGCTCAAGGCTGAACGAACCACACCTGACCGCCGCGGCTGTGCCGCGCATAAGCCGGCAAGCGAATCGACGCCACCCGCGTGCTGCCCCGGAGGAGTTTTCGGCCACAAAATGGCAACCCAGCGGTTCTCGCCAAGGGAGTTTTTGAGGGCGCGGCGCCCAATCACCCGGCCGGGCGGGTGGTGACAAGAGATGGCAGACCGTCGTGCTCATTACCGGATCTTCGTTGCGTCGCCGCGTGATGTTGCGGAAGAACGTGAGAGTGCGCGCAAGGTCATCACTGCCCTTGGCAAGGACCTTGTGGAGGTCGGAGAGTTCACCGTCGAGGCGTGCGGTTGGGAGGATGTGCGGCCGGGGCTGGCGCCCGCGCCGGGTCGGACGCAGGCACTAATCAACCCCCTCGTCGACGATGCAGATCTGTTGATCGGCATCCTTTGGAAGCGCTTTGGAACGAGCACTGGAGTCGCTGAGTCTGGGACGCGCGAGGAGTTCGACAAGATTCATCAGCGCTGGCAGCGGCACGAGCCGGTCGACGTCATGATGTACTTCCGTGACGTCCCCCCAGACATGCTCGATGACCCCGGCCCGCAGCTCACAGCGGTGCTGGCGTTTCGAAAGGAGTTTGAACAGCTCGGTCTCTACCACACCTATTCGAAACCTGAGGAGTTTGCCGACAAGCTGCGCTCGCACCTGACAAGGTGGCTCACCACGCGACCGGGCGGTGCGTCGGCCAAGCGGGCCGCACGGACGGCTGCGCGCCAGGCGCGGCGGGACTCGGAACGCGCCGCGTTGACCGATCGCTTCGTCAACTCGCAGGTGGCAGAGCACGCCTACTTGCCGATGACGGGGTTCGAGACGCGCGTGCGCATACCGGTCGAACTGGAGCGGGTGTTGGTCCCCCTGCGCGCCCGCGTGGCAGCGGCAGAGACGAAGCGCTCGCGCTCCAAGGAGGAGCCGCCCGACTGCGCCGGTGACGAGGGGGGAGTCATCGACTTCGATCAGGCGTGGCAGCGGGCGCGCAGCCGCAACATCCACACGCTTGTCGTGCTGGGCCAGCCCGGGTCCGGCAAGACCACGTTGCTGAAACAGCTGCTCCTGCGGTGCGCTGGCCACCCGGAGCAACTCGGCCTGCTTCCCGCCACCGTTCCACTGCTGCTCCCGCTGCGTCAGGTGCACCCGCGGGAGAGCCTCGCGAAAACTGTCCGGCGCGTCCTGCGGACCGA
>DASVHW010000402.1 GCA_036382395.1 Candidatus Binatia bacterium
TGAGAGCGCCTTCGCGGCATCATTCAGGTTCGCAAACCAAATTTCGCGTTGGCGGCGGACGCGGCCGCCGCGCTCCAAGGTGGCGACGTCCTCTTTGAATTCGCGGCGCGCTTGCTCCACCGGCCCCACTCGGATGACGACCGTACGGCTCACGGCTTTTCCTCTCGTTTCAAGCGCTCAACGTCTCGCGCAAAGTCGGCGAGCAACTGATCAACGCTCGTGAACACATACGGCCGCCGCACCTCCTGCGCCCTGGGCATCAAGCCTATCCTGCCACAGCCACGAGTGCCACCTCAAGCGAAGCCCGGCCCTTTCGTACGCCCCCGATGCTGCTGACACGCCACAACAGCATCGCTGACGCCTTGGCGCTTCAGCCATGTGGCAGTTGACCGAAGCGTAGCACTTGCGCGGCGACCATTGTGTTGCCAAGGGAAAAACAGATATAGCAGCTGCGCGGTTGATTAGTCCTGGAGGTACCTCTTGAAGGCTCGCAGTTCCATAGCGGGACGAGCATCACCGACATTTGTGTGGACCTGTTCAACCTTGTTTGGATTTGACGGCCGACTCGTGTTATGGGCCGAGGCGGCAAGAGAGGGTATCAGTTGACAATGAGGAAGAGAGCATTGCGATGCAGCGGCTTAGGGCTGGCGCTGCTCCTGCAATGTCTCACTCTGCCCTCGCGTGCCCTGGCGTGCGTCGTGGGCACCGGCACGGGTACGTGCACCGAGGCAGCGCTGAATACCTGCCTCCCCGGCGGCGGGAGTTTCGACGGCACCGTGACCTTCAACTGCGGTGGCGCCGCCACGATTACCGTCAGCAGCACCAAGACCATTAGTGCCGACACCACCCTTGATGGCGGGAGTCTGATCACGATCAGCGGCGGGCACTTCGTGGGCGTCTTCTCCGTGAACGCTGGTGTCACGTTTACGATCCAGAATCTGACCATCTCCAACGGCAATAGCGCGGGCAACGGCGGCGGCATCTACAACTGGGGCTCAGGCACGCTGACGGTCACCAACACCATCGTCGCCAATAGCACCTCGGGCGGCAATTGCGCCGGCAGCGTTACCGATGGCGGCCACAACATCGACAACGGCACGACGTGCGGCTTCACGGGCACCGGCTGCACCACCACCGGCAACTCGTTCTGTAACACGAACCCCCACCTCGACCCGGCAGGTTTAGCTAACAACGGTGGGCCGACCCAAACCATCGCCCTGTGTACAGGCACAGGTGCCCCCAGCGCTGGATGCACGGTGACGAGCCCCGGGATCAATGCCGGCGACGAGAGCGTATGTTCGACGACCACTGGCACTGCGCCCGTCGACAATCTAGACCAACGCGGCTTCATCCGGCCCGGTACGGACGCCGCCAACTGCTCCATCGGCGCCTTCGAAGCGAACTCGGCGTCGCCTTGCATCGGTGACTGCAATGGCAAGCGCTCGGTCACCGTCGATGAACTGCTCACTATGGTCAACATCGCCCTCGGGAACGCGCCAGTCACAACGTGCGAGGCCGGAGACGCGAATCACGATGGGCACATCACGGTCGATGAGATCCTCACGGCGGTGAACAATGCGCTGAACGGGTGTTGAGAAAGGAGAGGAACTGAACGGCGCTGGATGCTGGACACGTGTGGGGTTGGAAGGGAACGGTGAACTGGAATAGGTTTCCGCCGAGGTGACTCCCGTGCGCACCGTGGAACGTATCGTCGAGGAAATCCGGCGATTGCCCGGTAGGGACCGGCGCAAACTCTGCGCTGATACCGCGACGTCAAGGGTCGGTCAATCGAGCAGTGACCCTCTCCACCCAGTGCCGCAGCAGTGCGGCGTGCTGGGACAAGCGCCCCGCGATTTCCTCCGCCAAGTCTTCGTTATAGGTGTGCACGGTCAAGTTGCGATCGTCGGCCATGCCCAGTGCGAGGCGCGTCTCGTCTTCGTCGAGAATCCCGACCTCCAGCGACGCCCGAGCTACGCCCTTGGGCGAACCGAGATCGAGGCCTTCCACTTCCCGGAGGTAAAGCTGAACCGCCTTCCAGACAGCCTCGAACGTGTACTCGAAACGTTGCATCGCTGCATCCCGCTCGACCTTTGACCGCTCCGGCTTATGCGCCAGCTCATCCAGCGTGGAGAGGGCTTCGCGGGCCGTGGCGAGGCGTTGGGTCAATCGTTCCACGGAATGCCCTCAGCCAGAATGCTACGGCGAAACGCCTCACTCACGGTCGAAAGGTCGATGACCTCGACCCGGTACGGGATGTCACTTTCCTCCAGCGCCTCACGCAGACGGGCCAGCGTCCCCGGAATCAGTGGGGCCTCCGGTAACACCGCCACGTCGATGTCTGAGGTGCGGCGGGCGACGCCGCGCGCGCGTGACCCGAACAGAAACAGCCGGGCGCGTTGCGGTGCAAGAAACTTCACGACGATCCGCCGCGCCGCTTCCACATCGTCGCGTTCGCCACCCCTATTTGCGTAGGCCACAGCGGCAGTATTAGTCCTGACGACACAGCCGGTCAACGGC
>DASVHW010000403.1 GCA_036382395.1 Candidatus Binatia bacterium
CTGCGCGTTCATCCCACCGGCAATCTCGTGCTGCTCACCGGCACGACCTCGGACATCGTCACCGGGCAAATCGAGAGTCTGTCACTGGCGCTGGGCGTCATCTTCATCGTGATGTCGCTGATGTTCCTGTCGATGAAGGTAGGGTGTCTCGCCATCCTGCCCAACGTCCTGCCGATCGTCATCTTTTTCGGGGTCATGGGCTGGCTCGGCATTCCGCTGAACCTCGGCACCAGCTTGATCGCCGCCATCGCCCTCGGGATCGCCGTCGATTCCACCATCCACTACATGGCGCGGCTCAATCTCGAGTTGCAGGGGGAAACCGATCAGGCCGCGGCGATGATGCGGGCGCTGCGGACGGTCGGCGTGCCGATTGTCTACGCCACGGCGGCGCTGTTCGCCGGGTTCCTCACCTTCGCCTTCTCGAGCTTCGTCCCGATTCAGAACTTTGGCGTGCTGACCGGCGTCACCCTGATCACGGCGTTGGCGGCAAACCTGGTCCTGTTGCCGGCGCTGCTGACCACCTCCAAGATCATCACCCTTTGGGACCTGGTATCGGTCAGGCTCGGCAAGGACCCCGCGCAAACCATTCCGCTGTTCGCCGGGCTGCGGCCGGGACAAGCGCGCATCGTCGTACTGATGGCGCAGCTCAAGCATTTTGCGCCCGGTGAATACATCGTCCGGCAAGGCGAGCTGGGCGACGAGATGTATGTCATCATTGAGGGGACGACTGACGTTCTCGCGGGCGCCGGCGAGCACCGTAAGTCGATCCTCACGCTCCGGCGGGGTGACGTGTTCGGCGACATGGCACTCGTCCGTCACAGCGAGCGTAGCGCCGACGTCGTGGCCGCCGACAACGTCGAGGTGCTCGCCGTCGACCAACACTTCCTGCAGCGGATCCAGCGCCGCAACCCCCGGATCGCGTCAAAGGTGTTCTTGAATCTCACCCGTATCCTCAGTGATCGCCTGCAACGCATGACCGACCAGTACGTCGGGCGCGGCGCCAATACTTGACGTGCTCATGCCAGACGACGACGCCGCGGAGGATCAGTCGCGCCGACGCTCGTACGTCGTGCGCCCGCTTGCCGAGAAGGAGGCGTTGATGTCCCCGACCATTCCGCTGCCCACCGACAACGATCTGCCCGCAGCCATCCGCGAAACCCTCGCGGGCTTGCCGCCGCTCAACGTCTTTCGCATGATGGCCAACGCCCCCGCCAGCTTCCAAGCCCTCATCGATTTTGCCATGTCGGTCATCGTCAGCAGCGAGTTCGACGCCCGCAAACGCGAAATTGCCATCCTGCGCGTGGCGCATGTCACGCACTCCAAGTACGAGTGGGTCCAGCATGTGGCTTTCGGTAAACGGCTCGGGCTGACCGACCCCGAGATCGTTCAGATCGGGGTCGATGGTCCGGTCACCGGGCTCGACGAAGAAGGCAACCTGCTGTGCCGCGTCGCCGACGAGATCAGCCGCGACGTGCGCTTGAGCGATACCGCGTTGAGCCAGATCCTGCGGCGCTACGGGACCCGCCAGGCGACGGAGCTGATCCTGTGTTGCAGCTACTTCAACATGCTGAGCCGGTTCCTCGAATCCACCCGGGTTGCGCTCGAGAGCGAGCCGGTCCTGTAAGGGTGCTCGGAAGCGGGGAACCGCTGCAACACTGAATCCGTATTACCACGGTTGCGATAGCGTGTGCCGCAGAGTTATGGTGTGGCACACCTCCGCAGGGCAGACCCGATGTCACAGTATATTGCCGCGCGCGGCGCCCCGGTGGGGCTCGAACACTACGATCAATTGGTCTCCTCCTTCGAGGCCGCGTGTAAGCCGCGCGCCCAGTGGCGCATCGGCACGGAGTACGAGAAGGTCGCGGTGTGGGCGGCCAACGGCAAAGCGGTGCCGTTCACGGGTGGCATCGAGGAGATCCTGCGCCGCCTGGGGGACCGCTACGGTTGGCCCGCCGTTATCGAAAACGGCCGGGTGGTCGCTCTGCAAGGGGACGACGCCTCGATCACCTTGGAGCCGGGCGGGCAGCTCGAGTTGAGCGGGGCACCGTGCGACAGCATCCACGGAACCGCGCGTGAGTTCTCGGAGCATGTCCGCCAGATCGTCGCCGTCGGCAGCGATCTCGGCATCGCCTTTCTCGGTCTCGGCATGCAGCCGCTGAGCCGACCGGATGAAATCGAGCCGGTGCCCAAGCGCCGCTACGCCATCATGGGCCCCCACATGCAACGCGTCGGCACCCTCGGGCACCGTATGATGATGCAAACGGCCACGGTGCAGATGAACATCGATTATGCGAGCGAACGCGACGCCATGGCCAAGATGCGCGTCGGCATGGGCATCGCCCCCCTGCTGACGGCGATGTTTGCCAACTCACCGATCAGCGACGGGAAACTGAACGGCTTCATGAGCTTCCGCGGCCACATCTGGACCGATACCGATCCAGCCCGTTGCGGTCTGCTGCCGTTCGTGTTCCGCGATGCGTGCGGCTTCAGCGACTATATCGAGTACGCCCTGGACGTGCCGATGTACTTCATCGTCCGCGGCGACCGCTGGCTCGACATGACGGCCTTCACCTTCCGCCGATTCTGGACCGACGGCTGTCAGGGGGAACGTGCCACACTCGCCGACTGGACCGCCCACCTCACCACGCTCTTCCCCGAGGTCCGCTTGAAGGCGTATCTTGAGATCCGGTCAATCGACAGTCAGCCACCGGAGCTGATGCTCGCCGCACCCGCGATAGTGAAGGGGCTGTTCTACGAGGAAGACTGCTTGTGGGCCGCCTGGGATTTGGTCAAGCGCTGGAGCTGGGACGACCGGATCAATCTGTACCATGCGGTCCATCGCCACGCACTGAAAGCCCGTGTCGGCGGCATCGAAGTCAGCGAATTGGCGCGTGAGTTGATCGACATCGCGGCCACCGGCTTGGATCGGCAGCGTCAGGGCGAGCAAGAAAGCGAGGCCGTGTACCTCGAGCGTTTAGGGGAACTGGTGCGGCGCGGCCGCTGCCCGGCTGACATTCTTCTCGAGAAGTGGGATGGCCCCTGGAACCGCGAGGTGACGCGGCTCGTCGAGGGCACCGCCTACCGCGCCACACAATAGACCGCTGGCAGACATTCGGTCGTATGCCTTCACCTCTGATCACTCTGCTGACGGATTTCGGCAGCGCGGAAGCTTTCGTGGGTATCATGAAGGGAGTGATGCTCAGCATCAATCCGGACGCTCGCCTCGTCGACTTGTCCCACGCGGTCCCGCCGCAGCACATCATGGCCGGAGCGCTCCTGTTGCGCAGCGCCGTGCCGTTCTTCCCGCAGGGCACAGTGCACCTCGTCGTCGTCGATCCCGGAGTGGGTTCGTCCCGGCGGCCGATTCTGATCGAAACCGACACCGGGTTCCTCGTCGGCCCGGACAACGGCCTGCTGTGTCCGGCCGCGGCGCTCATGGGCCGCCGGGTGATCCGCCTGATCGCCAACGAGACGTTCTTTCGGCACCCGGTCTCGCGGACGTTTCACGGGCGAGACGTCTTTGCGCCCGTGGCGGCGCACCTGTCGCGCGGTGTGGCACCGGAAGCATTCGGCTCGGTGATCGATTCGATCACCGAGCTCAAGGTTCCGGAAGCACGTTGCACCGGTTCGACGATCTCGGGCGTAGTGGTGCATGTGGACCACTTCGGAAATCTGGTGACAAACATCACGGCCGAAGCACTCCCGCGCTTCCCAGCGCAGCAGGTTTCGGTTAGCATCACCGGCACGCCCGTTGCCGGGCCGGTCAGCGCCTACACTGCCGTTGCGGAGGGTTCACCGCTCGCCATCGTGGGGAGTTGGGGAACGCTCGAAGTGGCCGTACGGAACGGCAGCGCGGCAGACATGTTTGCTGCGGCACCGGGAACGCCCGTGACCGTAGTCCTGGAGTCACGTGACGCATGAGAGGCTTCGGTCCCGACGACACCATCGAGAACTACCCGCCCGCATCATCGCTACCGGCGTGGAAATCGGCCGAGGCCGTTCGCCGTCCGCGACGCCTGCCGCTCATCCACGTTGTGCTCTTCGTGGCGACCTTCATTACCACGACAATGGCGGGCGCCTTTCAGCTGGGGGCGGACCCGCTGCATGACCTGGGCAGCATGTGGGCCGGCGTGCCGTTCGCGGTCACGCTGCTGTCGATCTTGTTGGTGCACGAACTGGGTCACTACACCTTGGCGAAGGTGCACGGCGTCAGCGCAACCTTGCCCTACTTCATTCCGGCCCCGCCGGTTCTCATCGGCACCTTCGGCGCCTTCATCCGCATGAAATCACCGCCGGCAACGCGCCGGGCGCTGTTCGACGTCGGTGCCGCCGGGCCCTGGGCGGGACTGTTGGTCGCCATTCCTGCGGTGCTCATCGGCCTCCGGCTTTCCGAGGTCCACCCCCTCGGTCTCAGCGAAGGGGGCCTGGTCCTCGGTGACTCGATTCTGTTCTCCCTTCTCACGCGGCTGGCTTTGGGGACGACGGCCAGCGACGCCACCATCGTGCTGCACCCGATCGCGTTGGCGGGATGGTTTGGACTGTTCGTGACGTTCTTGAACCTGCTGCCGGTGGGACAACTCGACGGCGGGCACGTGACCTACGCCATGTTCGGCCGCTGGCATCGTTTGATCTCGCGGCTCTTTCTCGGGGTCATCGCCGTTCTGGGCCTGAGCGGCTGGGACGGATGGTTCGTCTGGATCGTGCTGCTGCTGATCATCGGCATCGACCACCCGCCCACCCGAGACATCACCACCCCCCTCAGCGGGCGCCGCCGCGTGGCCGCCTGGCTGACCATCGGCGCCTTCATCCTGACCTTCATTCCCGAGCCGATTATCGTCACAGCGCCATCACCGGCATTCGAGGGCGAGCGGACGCCGGTAACCTGGCAGCCAGGTACGCCGCCGCGCGCACGCGGTGGCCTGCTGCTGCCGTTGCATCTCACACCACGCATGCGGGGGATTCCATCATGAGCGAGCGTCTGAGTTGGGACCAGTACTTCATGACCATCACGCGGCAGGTGGCCGAGCGCTCAACCTGTTTGCGTGCGCGTGTCGGCGCGGTCATCGTGCGCGACAAGAACATCCTGGCCACCGGGTACAACGGATCGCCAGCCGGCTTGCCCCACTGCACCGAGGCAGGTTGCCTCGTCTACAAATCGCAAACCCCCAGCGGCGAGACCGAGGAGAACTGCTTTCGGACGATTCATGCGGAGATCAACGCCATTGCGCAGGCGGCGAAGAATGGCGCCGCCATTCGGGATGCGCACATCTACATCACCCACACGCCCTGCATCCACTGCTTCAAGGTCCTCATCAACACCGGCATCGTTCGCATCTGCTACGAAAAGGAGTACAAGCTGCACACCCTGGAACCCCTGCAGCAATACGCGCCGCAGGTCCAGCTCGAACGTATCACGCTGCCGGAACGCTTTGGCAGCTAGGGCGCTGGTGGAGCGGCGCGTTGCGCTGGAGTTCACAGGCAGCCCGCCAGTCATACTGATTGCAAGTCGCGCGGTTCTGTAGGAAGACGCGAGAGATGACTACGCCTGACAGGTTGCCGACGAACGATATGCAGGGAGTTGTCGCCGAGGAAGGACACAGTTTCGTGTTCTTCTCGGCGCTGCTCAACAAGCCGGTGTGTGACTCGCAGGGGGCCTGGGTGGGACAGCTCACCGATGTGGCCGTGTCGGTGGCATACATGTTTCCTCCGGTCGTGAGTTTCGTCGTACAGCGGGGCCGCTGGGAACCGTTTGCGCTCACCGGCCGATGGAGTGACGTCGTCGACATCGAGGGAGCGGCAATCCGCCTCGGCGTGCCGATTCACGCGCTGAAGCCTTCGAAGATGGATGCCCCGGGCGAGATCCTCATTCGCGAGGCCCTGCTCGATAAGCAGATCGTCGATACCAGCGGCGCCAAGGTCGTCCGTGTCAACGACCTCCATTTCCTCAAGCTGGGGCGGTGCGAGCTGCGTCTGATCCATGTGGACGTCGGCACGCGTGGATTGGTGCGGCGGATGGGGTGGGAGTCCGCCCTCGACGGACTGCTGCGCCGCGTCGCGCCGCGGGCGCACTATCTCAGCGCCGAACGGCTCATCCGTTGGCAGTACGTCCAGCCGCTGTCGCTCGATCCGAAAGCCCACAACATTCGGCTCAGTGTGTTGCAGCGACAACTGAAGGAGCTGCACCCCGCGGACATCGCCGAGATCCTCACCGACCTCGACACGCACGACCGCGCCACCATGTTCCGCTCCTTGGATCCGGAGACCGCCGCCGACGCCCTGGCTGAAGTGGAAGATCCGCGCATTCAAACCCAGCTGATCGAGACGGTCTCACAGGAGCACGCGGCCGACATCCTGGAGGAAATGCCACCCGACGAGGCGGCCGACTTGCTCAGCGAGTTGCCGCAGGAAACCTCAACCGCCCTGCTGCACAAGATGGAGATCGACGAAGCACAGGACGTCCGCGAGTTGCTGACCTACGCGCCGGACACGGCGGGCGGCATGATGACCACCGAATTCGTCGCGCTCCCTGCCGAGCTCACAGTCGAAGATACCTTCGCGCACTTGCGCAGTGCCGCACCGGACATCGAGAACATCTACTACCTCTTCGTGGTGGATGCGGACCGGCGACTGGTCGGGGTCTTGAACCTGCGCCACCTCATCATGGCCGTGCCGCAAGCGCAGTTGAGCGAGATCATGATCCGCAACCCGGCACGCGTGCATCACACCGACAGCCGCGACACGGTCGCTGAGATCGTGGAAAAGTACGATCTGCTGGCTCTGCCCGTAGTGGATGACAACGACGTCATCGTGGGCATGATCACCGTGGACGATGTCGTCAGCCACATCGCCAACCAAGCATGGAAGCGCAAGCTGGGGCATTGAAACCTTCGGCACCGCGGGGCCTGCGCGCCCGCTGGCGTGCACGCCTGAGCGTCGGCTTGCCTGGACGCATCGCCTTGATCATGGCGGTGGTGGGGCCCGGCATCATCACGGCCAACGTCGACAACGACGCCGGCGGCATCACCACCTATTCGCTCGCCGGCGCGCAATTCGGTTATGGCCTGCTGTGGACACTGATCCCCATCACCGTGGCCCTCATCGTGGTGCAGGAGATGTGCGCCCGCATGGGAGTGGTCACCGGCAAGGGACTCGCCGACCTCATCCGCGAGCAGTTCGGCGTCAAGGCAACCTTCTATGTCATGGTCGCCCTGCTCTTCGCCAACCTGACCAACACGATCGCGGAGTTTGCCGGCGTCGCCGCCGCGCTCGAGATCTTCGGGGTATCGAAGTACGTTTCCATCCCGGTAGCGGCGTTGCTGGTGTGGTGGCTGATCGTCTACGGCACGTACCGCCGCGTCGAAAAAGTCTTCCTGGTCGCCTGCCTGTTTTACGTGTCGTACATCATTTCGGGATTTATGGCACGCCCCCCGTGGGGCGAGGTCCTCACGCGTATGGTGGTACCCGAGTTCAGCTGGCGCGGGGAGTACCTGGCGATGCTCATCGGCGTGGTCGGCACGACGATTGCCCCGTGGATGCAATTCTACTTGCAGGCCGCCGTCGTCGAGAAAGGCGTCAAGCTGTCGAATTACCGGTACTCCTATTACGACGTCGTGGTGGGCTGCATCGTGACCGACGTGGTCGCGCTGTTCATCATCGTCGCCTGCGCCGCCACTCTCTACACGCACCACATTTCGGTCCAGTCGGCACAGGACGCCGCGTTGGCGCTTGCACCATTGGCCGGGAAATACTGTGCTGGTCTGTTCGCCTTCGGCCTCTTCAACGCCTCGCTGTTTGCGGCCTCCATCCTGCCACTCTCGACCGCCTATTATGTCTGCGAAGGGTTCGGCTGGGAGACGGGAATCGACAACAAGTTTCGTGACGCGCCGCAATTTTTCGGATTGTACACGGCGCTGATCCTCCTCGGGTCCGTCTTCATACTGATTCCCGGGTTTCCTTTGCTGGCCGTGATGTACCTGTCACAGGTCGTCAACGGCATTCTGCTTCCGTTCGTGCTGATTTTCATTTTGCTCCTCGTCAACCGCACCGATCTGATGGGCAAGTACGTCAACTCGCGCACGTACAACATCGTCGCCTGGAGCGCCTCGGCGATCATGATCTTGTTGACCGTGGCGATGGTGGGCAGTCTGTTGATCGGAGGCGGGTGAGCCAAGAGCCAGTCGGTGCGACCCGGCGCCGCAGAGAGCGCAGGCCGACTGATACCTCGCGAATTGTCCGCATTCGTGCACGGCCCCGCACCCCAGAGCCCCATTCTAGAAATCGGCTACCGAACTCCATTCACATGCCCTATGCCCTCGGCGGCCAGGGGGTTTATCCTCGGAGAAGGCCGGCTCAACTACAACACGGAGCAAACCCTCGAAACCTACTATACGCTGCATGCGTGGCACGGCGTCTTCATAGCGGTCGACCTCCAGTACATTCGCCATCCCGGCTACAACCGCGGCCGCGGCCCGGTAATCGTTCCCGGATTCCGTGTTTCTTCCGTTCGTCCCGAGTAGGCCCCTTCCTCTGGGCGCCGTATCGAGAGATGCTTGCGAGGCAGGTCCACCGCGGTCGCCCCTCGATACGCGCCCGGAAAAGACGGGCGCTACTCGGGGAGATCGGTATGTAAGCGTGTCCCTGTATTTTGCGAGACTCAGTAAGTGGCAGTGCACGAACCTGCGTCGCCTTGATGCGATGCTCCTACGCCGAAGGCGTTGCGAAACATAGCCCAGGGTTGCGAAGCTACCCTGGGTCTGCTGTCCGAACAGTCCAACCCTGAAAGGGTTGCGCTCCTACCGACATCAATCCCACACGTACCGCTCGTCGTATCCCACGCCATGGCCTTCCAGCAGTTTGCGGAACTCCGCCTGAAAGTCGAACTGCGATGATGCTCGACCTGTTGTTCGATGTACTGTTCCACTTTCCGGCTCAGGGACTGACTTACCGAGAATGCCGCATATCCCGCCTGCCACTGAAAGCCGGAAAGCGCTGCCCCCTGAGTCGTTGCCCACAGGGACGAGGCTCGTTTCAGTTCCTTGACCCATTCGGCCACGGTGATGGTGCGAGCTTGCCGTGCCAGGCAATGCACATGATCGGCGACGCCGCCCACGCGGATCACCGGGCACTTCAATCGCGCCGAGACGGCGCCAAGGTAGCGGTGCATGGCGTTGCGCCGGTCCGTGTCAGCAAGAACGGGACGCCGGTCCTTGGTTGAAAAGACGAGGTGAACGAGGCAATTTGATAGAGACTGAGCCATGATGCACTGTCAACATAATGTCGGGCGCGTCGAGAGCGCAACCCCTTCGGGGTAGAAGAGGAATCGGTGTTCCCAGCCCAGGGTAGCCGCTGGGCGGCAACCCTGGGCTATGTTTCGCAACACCTTCGGCATAAATTCAAATTACTCGCCGGTGAGACATAGGTTATAGCCCGTAGGCATGCGCGTCGAGAGACCGGTCGCCAGCCGTGGCGGATGGCAAGCACCTGTCTGGCGGCGATGCCGCATGCCCGACAGCGCGACCGATCTCGTCGCAGGACACGCGACCCGAGACTGGAGAGAGATCTGCCATGCGTGATCACTGGAGTGCGCCGACCGCTCACGCTGAGCCGCCGGCGCAGCGGCGTTCGCGACAAGCAGAGATGTTCATGCCGGTCGGGTCGAGCGTGTTGGTCGACGCGCACCGCTCACACGTCGTCCGGTTGTAACCCAGTGTGCTTCGCGATGCGGGCGAGCATCGGTGGTCCGATCTCGTCGCGCTCGTGGAACGCGAAGACGAAGTCCGGCCAGCCGGGACGGGCGAGAACCTTGTGCGAACCGGTCTGCCGTCTGACCGTCCATCCAAATCCCTGAAGGGCCGCGAGAACACGGCTGGCCTTCGCACTCCCCCACTGACTCATGCAGCGGCAAAGGAGATGGTCATCAGGTCGGGTCCGGTTTCACCGTGCTCGAGGCGATCAGCGAGCACGCGCAAGGCAAGTACCTGCACCCTCGCCGTCGCTTCCTCGACGGTCGAGCCATACGCCAGTGCACCGGGCAGCGCGTCGATCTCCGCAATCCATCGCCCGTCCGTCTCTTGCTCGGTCTCGACTTTGAACGTCATGGGCTCCTCCGACCGCTTCCGATCATAGCGCTGTCGCACTCACCGGTCGAACTGGCGCCGGTCAGTCGTAGGGGGCAAACCGCGGCCACCGATTCACCAGAATGGACCGCTGCCCCCTGTCGGCTGCAGCGAGAGTTAGATTTTCGATGAGGGGTTATCTGCGAGTGAGTCCCTCCTTCAGCGATCGCAAAACGTTCCCGTATGTGCGGGTCCGTCTGAGATTTCCAGGTGGGATGTCTGACATGGGAACGTCTGATACTGGGGCATTGTGTCGAATCGGCCGTTTATGCGGGCTATCCGCAAGCATCGACAGTCGCGGAGCGTCTGCCCGCCCCGCCGACTAGTCTGAAGACGCCGGCGCCGCGCGCCATTGTCGCCTCCCACCCAAGAGGGTGGCACCTGATCCCGGCAGCCCCCTCATGGATCCAGCTTTCTGAACCTCGGCGTTTGGATCTGGCGCCTGGCTGTCGTGCTTACTCCGCAGGGAAGGCAACACCTCGGAGTTGGGTCGGCCTGAGTGATAGCGTCCTTTGTCATTGCGTGTCGGTTCCGGCTGCCGAACGCAAGAGGGTTTTTCCGTCATCCGGCCGCTCGACGCGCGCGACGAGTTGAAGCGCCCGCGGCCGGATGGCGGAAAGGCCCCGTTGAACTGAACCGCTGCAGACGCGGCGTTGGCACAGCGCGTCAGCCGCGGCCCACACACATATCTAATAGGCGGTTTATTGCACCGCGTCATCGCGGTGGACACACTTCGACGGTGCGTTTTCTGAGACCCAGCCGTTCGGCGGGCGGTGACGGCACCAGGGCACGGGTGCGTCATTTGAGCCGGACCGTCCGGGTTTACTCGTGGTGCATGACGCAGGGGTCCTGTTTGGTGCGCTCACGTTCCGGCCGAAGTTCGATTCCTCGCGCTCCCCGTCTATCACGACCTCTTCCCACCGCGCCAGCCCCGCAAAGACAAAGCGAGGTCAGCAGTCTGCTGCGCGAGCCACACCCACC
>DASVHW010000404.1 GCA_036382395.1 Candidatus Binatia bacterium
GAGATGGTGATGCCGGGCGACAACATCCGGGTGAGCATCGAGCTGATCACCCCCATCGCCATGGATGAAGGGCTGCGCTTCGCGATCCGCGAAGGCGGCCGCACCGTCGGCGCCGGCGTCGTCGGCAAAATCATTAAGTGAAGGGGAAAGGCCGATGCGCGATATCATTTCGTTCCAATGTGAGCAATGTAAGCGCCGCAACTA
Organism: Candidatus Binatia bacterium; assembly: GCA_036382395.1. Lineage (NCBI taxonomy): Bacteria > Candidatus Binatota > Binatia (SeqCode) > Binatia bacterium. The sequence continues at coordinate 205 of DASVHW010000404.1, forward strand.
CACAGGAACGAAGAACAAGAAAACTACCACTGAGAAACTGGCTCTGCGGAAATTTTGTCCATTTTGTCGGACGCATACGGTCCACAAGGAGTCGAAGGTCTGACGAAAAGAGAGCGAAAACGGCACAGGGCAAGGCTGGAACTTGCCTTTAGGGTGGTCGTGTCGGGTCAGTAGCTCTAATTGGCAGAGCACCGGACTCCAAATCCGGGGGTTGCAGGTTCGAGCCCTGCCTGACCCGCTCCGCCGCAAGCTGAGCGCACGTTGAGCAAATATGGCACTGCAAGAACAGTTTGGGAAAATACGAGACACGGTCCCGCGCGCCACGAACTTCTTGAACGAGGTTTGGAGCGAGCTGAAGAAGGTCCATTGGCCCACGCGCAAGGAGACCTATGCGGCAACCCTCGTCGTGGTGATCATTACGATCATCCTGGCGGTATTTCTGGGGGTCGTTGACTATGCCGTTTCCCATGTGGTGCGAGCCATTTTGAGTTGATCCGCCATGGCGAAACAGTGGTACGTCATTCATACGTATTCGGGCTACGAGCATAAGGCCAAGGCCGCCCTTGAGGAGCGTATCAAAACGCTCAACAAGCAGGAGTACTTCGGTGAAATCCTGGTGCCGGCGGAGAAGGTTGTCGAACTCGTCAAAGGACGGAAGAAGACCTCGTCGCGGAAGTTCTTTCCGGGCTACATCCTGGTGAACATGGAACTCAACGATGAGACCTGGCATGTTGTGAAGTCGACCCCGAAAGTGACCGGTTTCGTCGGGGACGCGACCCACCCGGCGCCGATCTCCGAGGCTGAGGTCCACGAGATCACGCAGCAAATGGCCGAGGGGGCGGCCCGGCCGAAACCCAAGGTGCTGTTCGAGTCGGGTGAGAGCGTCAAAGTCGTTGATGGTCCATTCCAGGACTTCAACGGCGTGGTGGAAGAGGTCAAGGCAGACAAGGGCAAGCTCCGCGTGTTGATCAGCATCTTTGGACGGGCAACGCCGGTCGAGTTGGACTTCGTCCAGGTCGAAAAAGCATAGCGCCCTATTTCGGAGGAGACCGTAGTGAAAAAGGTAATCGCAGAGATCAAGCTGCAGATACCGGCCGGCCAAGCCAACCCCAGCCCCCCCGTGGGCCCCGCTCTCGGGCAGCGTGGCGTGAACATCATGGAGTTTTGCAAGGTGTTCAACGCCCAAACCCAAGCGCAGCAGGGGCTCTTAATTCCGGTGATTATCACGGTATACGCTGACCGGTCGTTTACCTTCATCACCAAGACGCCGCCGGCTGCCGTATTGCTGAAGCGGGCCGCTGGGTTGGAGAAGGGTTCGGGCGAGCCGAACAAGAAAAAGGTGGGCAAAGTGACGCGGGCGCAGGTTCGTGAGATTGCCCAGCTCAAGATGCCTGACCTGACGGCTGAGAGCATCGAGGCGGCAATGCGTACCATCGAGGGCGCGGCGCGTAGCATGGGCCTGGACGTGGTCGACTGAGCGAGGGAGTAGCAATGGCCAAGCATGGAAAACGGTACCGCACTGCGCTATCTACAATAGACCGCGACAAACGGTATCCGCTTGATGAGGCGCTCCGCTTGGCGGCGGGGGCAGCGAAGGCGAAGTTTGACGAGACGATGGAGATAGCCGTCCGACTAGGCGTGGATCCGCGCCAGGCAGACCAAAACGTACGCGGCACAGTGATCTTGCCGCATGGCACCGGCAAGTCGGTGCGCATCTTGGTGTTTGCCAAAGGTGAGAAGGAACGCGAAGCGCGCGACGCTGGCGCCGATTACGTCGGTGGCGAGGACTTGGTGAAGAAGATTACCACCGAAAACTGGCTGGAATTCGACAAGGCCATCGCTACCCCGGACATGATGTCGCTCGTCGGCCGCATCGGGAAGGTCCTTGGCCCGCGCGGCCTCATGCCCAACCCGAAGGTGGGCACGGTGACTTTTGACGTCGGCAAGGCGGTGACTGAATTGAAAGCCGGCAAGGTTGAGTACCGGGTCGAGAAAGCGGGCATTGTCCACGTCCCGATCGGCAAGGTGTCGTTTGGCCCCGAGAAACTGACGGACAACGCGGGCGCACTGCTGCACACCTTGATTCGGGTCAAACCCGCAGCCGCCAAGGGAAACTATCTGCTGAGCGTTTCGGTCGCCTCGACCATGGGTCCGGGCGTGAAGGTCGACCCGGCCGCAGTGCGGGCGCAGGCTGCCTGAGGAGGATCTGGTGAATCGTGAAGAGAAAGCAGCTGGCGTCGCTGCGTTACATGAGCGCTTCAAGAGGGCGAGCGTAGCGCTGCTGGCGACGTCGCAAGGGCTGAACGTACGCAAAATGCAGCAACTGCGGCGCGCCTTGAAGCAGGTCGGCGGAGAGTACAAGGTCACCAAGAACAGCTTTGCGCGCCGTGCCCTGAAGGACACTGGGTACAGCGGCTTGCACGATCTGCTCGACGGTCCGGCGGGGCTCATCTTTGGCTATTCGGACCCGGTTGCGGTCACCAAGGTGTTGGTGCGCTTTGCCGAGGAGAACGACAAGCTTTCGATAAAGGCAGCGGTGCTGGACGAGAAGCTGCTCGAACCGGCAGCCGTCGGCGAGTTGGCCAAGCTGCCGAGCCGTGAGGTGCTGCTGGCGACGCTCCTGCGAACCATGCAGGCACCTGCCGTGCAGCTGCTGCGCACCATGCAAGAGCCGGGGGCGCGCCTGGTGCGTGTCGTCGATCGCGTTCGAGCACGAATGGAAAATATAGAATAACGGACCCAGGGAAAGAGGAGGACATCAATGAGTGAAGGTATGGCTACGCGCGAACAGGTGAAGGACTACATCAAGACCATGAGCTTGATGGACGCCGCCACCCTGGTGAAGGAACTCGAAGAAGAGCTCGGCGTCAGCGCCGCAGCGCCGGTGGCTATCGCTGGCCCGGCAGCCGCCGGGGTTGCCGCGGCTGCTCCCGAAAAAGAGGACTTCACCGTCATACTGACAGGATTCGGCGAAAAGAAAATCCAGGTGATCAAAGTCGTCCGAGAGCTGACGGGACTCGGTTTGAAGGAAGCCAAAGACTTGGTCGACGGTGCACCGAAGCCGGTCAAGGAAGGCGTACCCAAAGCGCAAGCTGAGGAGATGAAGAAGAAGATCGAAGAGGCCGGGGGTACGGTGGAATTGAAGTAGGGAACTTCCAGGGGGAGGTCTAAGGAGTCGCTATGGGTTCTCAGGTAGCGAATAATCTGCGTTTTCGGCGGAGCTTTGGGCATATCAAGAAGATCATCGAGATTCCCAATCTCATCGAAATCCAGAAGCGCTCGTACGAAGAATTCTTGCAGCGCTCGGCACCGCCGAGCGAACGCCGGGACATGGGTCTGCAGGGCGTCTTCCGTTCGGTCTTCCCAATCAAGGACTTCAACGAGACATCGTCACTCGAGTTTGTCAGCTACAGTCTCGGAGAATCGAAATACTCCGTCGACGAGTGCCACGAACGGGGCATGACCTTTGCCGCACCGCTCAAGGTGACCATTCAGCTCGTCATCTGGGACGTCGATCCTGAGACCGGCGCGCGCTCGATCAAGAACGTCAAAGAGCAGGAGGTCTACTTCGGGGAAATCCCGTTGATGACCGACAACGGCACGTTCATGGTCAACGGCACGGAACGCGTCATCGTCAGCCAGCTGCATCGGTCGCCCGGCGTCTTCTTCGACCACGATAAAGGGAAGACCCACGCCAGCGGCAAACTGCTGTACTCGGCGCGCATCATTCCGTATCGCGGGTCGTGGATTGATTTTGAGTTCGATCCACGGGACATCCTCTACGTCCGCATCGACCGGCGGCGCAAATTCCATGCGACCGTGCTGCTGCGTGCCTTGGGCATGACCACAGAGGATCTTCTCAACTACTACTATAAGACGGACACCATCCTTCTTGACAGCCGTAAGGTGGCGAAGGCGTTCAAGCCCGATCAATTGGTGGGCTTGAAAGCCACCCGCGACATTCGCGACAGCAACGGCGATCTGATCGTGAAAGAAGGGCGCAAGATTACCAAAGCCACAATCAAGCAGATGGAAGCGGCGGGGATCAGAGAGATCCCGATCACGCTCGAGGAAATCGTCGGCCGTGTTGTGGCCCACGATGTGGTGAATCCGAAGACGGGCGAGGTGCTGCTGGAATGCAACCAGGAGATTACCACCGAACGCCTGGAGAAGCTGCGAAACAACGGTATCAGCGCCGTCGAAGCGCTCTTCCTGGACGACCAACACATCGGCTCATCGCTCCGCAACACCCTGCTGCTGGACAACGTCCTGACGCCGGAAGAAGCGATCATCGAAATCTACAAACGCTTGCGGCCTGGTGATCCACCCACGATTGAAACCGCCACGACGTTCTTCAACAACCTGTTCTTCAATGCGGAACGCTACGATCTGTCTCGCGTGGGCCGCCTGAAGCTGAACCATAAACTCAAGCTGCGTGTCCCGTTGGACCAGGGCACCCTGCGCCGTGAGGACATCCTGGAAGTCGTTCGCTACCTCATCGAGCTGAAAAACGGCAACGGCACGATTGACGACATCGACCACCTCGGCAACCGCCGGGTCCGTGCGGTCGGCGAACTGGTCGAGAACCAGTACCGCATCGGCCTGGTGCGCATGGAGCGAGCCATCAAGGAGCGCATGAGCCTGCAAGACATCGAAACGCTCATGCCGCAAGAGCTGATCAACTACAAGCCGGTGTCGGCCGTGATCAAGGAGTTCTTCGGCTCGAGTCAGCTCTCCCAGTTCATGGACCAGACCAACCCGCTGTCCGAGATCACCCACAAGCGACGGCTGTCGGCCCTTGGACCCGGCGGCCTGACGCGTGAGCGTGCCGGATTCGAAGTCCGCGACGTGCACCCGACACACTATGGGCGTGTGTGCCCGATCGAAACGCCGGAAGGTCCGAACATCGGCTTGATCGCGTCGCTGTCCACCTACGCCCGCGTCAACGAGTTCGGCTTCGTCGAGACTCCATATCGCGAGGTGGAGAACGGCCGTGTGACCGACCGCATCCGCTACCTCTCCGCACTGGAAGAGGAAGACCACGTCATTGCTCAAGCTAATGCTCCCATTGACGCGAAGGGGAACTTCACCGTCGACATGATCTCGGCGCGGCTGAGCGGCGAGTTCACCATGGTGCGTCCGGAGCAGGTTCAGTTCATGGACGTATCGCCCAACCAGCTCGTGAGTGTCGCCGCATCACTCATTCCGTTCTTGGAAAACGACGACGCCAACCGCGCTCTCATGGGATCGAACATGCAACGCCAGGCGGTGCCGCTCCTGCGCACAGAGGCCCCTCTGGTCGGTACTGGTATGGAGAAGGTCGTGGCGCGCGACTCTGGCGTGACGCTCCTGGCCAAGCGGGCCGGCACGGTGGAAAGCGTCGACGCCACCCGCATCGTCATCAAGGTGGACAAAGTCAGCGACTTGGGCCGTGACCCCGGTGTCGATATCTACAACCTCACGAAGTATCAGCGGTCGAACCAAAACACCTGCATCAACCAGAAGCCGATCGTGCTCGAAGGGGATCACCTCGACGCTGGAGAGGTGATCGCCGACGGTTCATCGACGGAAATGGGCGAACTCGCCCTCGGCCGCAACGTCCTGGTGGCCTTCATGCCGTGGGGGGGGTACAACTTCGAGGACTCGATTCTCATCAGCGAACGCGTCGTCAAAGACGACTACTTTACCTCCGTTCACATCGAAGAGTTCGAGTGCGTTGCACGTGACACCAAGCTTGGACCCGAAGAAATTACCCGCGACATCCCGAATGTCGGCGAAGAGGCGCTGAAGGACCTTGACGAGAGCGGTATTATTCGCATTGGCGCCGAGGTGCGCCCGGGCGACATCTTGGTGGGGAAAATCACGCCGAAAGGCGAAACCCAACTGTCGCCGGAAGAGAAATTGCTCCGGGCGATCTTTGGCGAAAAGGCCGGCGAGGTTCGCGATACTTCCCTGAAGGTACCGCCAGGCGTCGAGGGCACGGTCATCAACGCCCGCGTGTTCTCCCGCAAGGGGGTCTCGAAGGATGAACGAAGCCGCCTTATCGAGGACGAGGAAGCGGCCCGGCTGAAGAAGGATCAGCAGGACGAACAACGCATCATCCGCGACACGACTCTCAAGAAGGTCAGAAAACTCCTGATTGGGAAGGAGACGGCGACGCGGTTGACCGACGACGCGCGTAAGGTGTTGCTGCCCAAAGGTCACGAAATCACGCCCGAGGATCTGGAAGAAATCCCTCCGGGACAATGGGCCGACATCAAGGTCGGTGACGACAAGGTGGAAGAGGAGCTGGCGCGTATTGTCGAAGCCATGCAAGAGCAATTCTCCCTCATCCGCATGGTGTTCCAGGAGAAAATAGAACGCCTCAAAGGTGGCGATGAGCTGCCTCCCGGTGTCATCAAGATGGTGAAGGTGTTCGTCGCCATCAAGCGCAAGTTGCAGGTCGGCGACAAGATGGCCGGGCGTCATGGCAACAAGGGGGTCCTCTCGCGGATCCTGCCCGAGGAGGACATGCCCTACTTGGAGGACGGTTCGCCCGTAGACATTGTCCTCAATCCGCTGGGGGTTCCCTCCCGTATGAACGTAGGGCAAATCCTGGAAACTCATCTCGGCTGGGCCGCACGTTCGCTCGGCATTCAGCTGGTCGAACAGCTGAACGGCCGTGCAGGAGAATTGCGCGCGAAGATGCGGGACCTCTACGGCAAGGAGGTAGGCGACCTCGTGGACGGGTTTAAGGATGACGATGTGGTCAAGTTGGTGCGCAAGGCCGCCAACGGCATCCATGTCGCGTCGCCAGTTTTCGACGGTGCCGGCGAAGCCGAGATCTTCAACCTGCTTAAGAAAGCGGCCTTGCCGGCAACAGGGCAAGCCCGACTGCGTGACGGCCGTAGCGGTGAGGCCTTTGACCAGCCGGTTACTGTCGGTATCATGTACATGATGAAGCTACACCACCTGGTCGACGACAAAATCCACGCCCGCTCGACTGGTCCATACTCGCTCGTTACACAGCAGCCCCTGGGGGGCAAAGCACAGTTCGGCGGTCAGCGCCTCGGCGAAATGGAGGTCTGGGCGTTGGAAGCCTACGGTGCCGCGTTCACCTTACAGGAAATGCTGACGGTGAAGTCGGACGACGTGGCTGGACGGACGCGGATGTACGAGGCCATCGTGAAGGGAGAAAACGTGCTGGAACCCGGACTGCCGGAGTCCTTCAACGTGATGATGAAGGAGCTGCAGAGCCTGGCGCTCGATGTGGAGCTGCTGGAGGATAACCCGGACACCGACGTCCGCTCTTAGCGCCGGGAACGCACGGAGGAACCATGGAGGATCTGTTTACTCTTTTTGAAAAACCCAAGAACCCACGGGCCTTTAACGCCCTGCGGGTTTCACTTGCGTCGCCGGACAAGATCCGTTCTTGGTCGCACGGGGAGGTCCGCAAGCCCGAGACCATCAACTACCGGACGTTCAAACCCGAACGCGACGGGCTCTTCTGCGCCAAGATCTTCGGGCCGACGAAAGACTACGAGTGTAACTGCGGCAAGTACAAGCGCATGCGTCACCGCGGCGTCGTCTGCGAAAAGTGCGGCGTCGAGGTGATTCAGTCGAAAGTACGTCGCGAGCGTATGGGGCACATCGATCTGGCGACGCCGGTGGCCCACATCTGGTTTCTGAAGAGCCTTCCCAGCCGTATCGGTACGCTGCTCGATATGACGCTCAAGGAACTGGAAAAGGTCCTCTACTTCGAATCGTACGTGGTGACCGATCCTGGCAAGACCCCGCTGACCTACAAGGAGCTGCTCAGCGAAAATCGCTACCGCAAGGCGCGCGAGGAGTATGGCGATGGCTTTCAGGCCGAAATGGGCGCCGAGGCCATCCGCACTCTGCTGAAGGACATCGACGTCGATGAGTTGTCGCGTGAGTTGCGCGTGGAGATGCGCGAAGCCACCAGCGAAGCGAAGCGGAAGAAGATGGCGAAGCGCCTCAAGGTGGTGAACGCCTTCAAGAGCTGCGGGAACCGGCCCGAGTGGATGATCATGGAGGCCATCCCGGTGATCCCGCCGGATCTCCGTCCACTGGTGCCTCTCGATGGCGGCCGCTTTGCGACCTCGGACCTCAATGACCTCTACCGCCGCGTCATCAACCGCAACAATCGACTCAAGCGCTTGATGGAGCTGAATGCACCCGACATCATCGTGCGTAACGAGAAGCGGATGCTGCAAGAGGCGGTCGATGCCTTGTTCGATAACGGCCGACGGGGTCGCGCCATCACCGGCCCGAACAAACGACCGCTGAAGTCACTCTCCGATATGTTGAAAGGGAAGAGCGGCCGATTCCGGCAGAACCTCCTCGGCAAACGCGTCGATTACTCGGGGCGCTCGGTGATTGTCGTCGGGCCCGAGCTGCGCCTTCACCAGTGTGGCCTGCCGAAGAAGATGGCGTTGGAGCTGTTCAAACCCTTTATCTATAACAAGCTCGAGGAACGCGGTTTCGTCACCACCATCAAGAGCGCCAAGAAGATGGTGGAGAAGGAACGTCCGGAAGTATGGGACATCCTCGACGAGGTCATTCACGAGCACCCGGTGCTCTTGAACCGCGCACCAACGCTGCACCGCCTAGGCATTCAGGCCTTCGAACCGATCTTGATCGAAGGCAAGGCCATCCAGCTGCATCCTCTCGTCTGTGCGGCATACAACGCCGACTTCGACGGCGACCAGATGGCCGTGCACGTGCCTCTTTCCGTCGAAGCGCAAGTCGAAGCCCGCGCCCTGATGATGTCGACGAACAACATCTTGTCGCCAGCTAACGGCAGGCCCATCATCGTTCCAACGCAGGACATTGTGCTCGGCTTGTACTACATGACGCGAGAGCGGCCGAACGCCATGGGCTGCGGGAAACGCTTCGCCAACTTCGGCGAGGTGCGCATCGCCTACGATCAGGCCGAGGTCGACCTGCAAGCTGTCGTCAGCGTGCGGCATAACGGCAGCCTGGTCGACACGACGGTGGGCCGGGTTTTGATGTTCGAAATCGTTCCACGCGAAATCCCGTTTGCCGAAGTCAATCGGGTGATGAAGAAAAAGGAACTCGGCGGCCTGATCGACCTCGCCTATCGGTATGCGGGGAACAAGGCCACGGTCATTTTTGCCGACAAACTCAAGGACCTGGGCTACGAGTACGCGACGCGGGCGGGCATTTCCATCGCCATCAAGGATATGGTCATCCCCTCGAACAAGCCCAAGCTCCTCGAAGAAGCGTACGCCGCCGTGCGCGAAATCGAAGAGCAGTACAACCAAGGGCTGATCACCGACGGTGAACGCTACAACAAGGTGGTTGACATCTGGGCCGAAGTCACCGACCGCATCGCCGACGAGATGATGCGGGAGCTGCAGACCGAAACCTTGGTGACGGAGAAGGGCCAGAAGCAGACGGGTTCCAGCTTCAACCCCATCTTCATGATGGCGGATTCCGGCTCCCGTGGCAGCGCCCAACAGATCCGCCAGCTTGCCGGCATGCGCGGTCTCATGGCGAAGCCATCCGGCGAGATCATCGAAACGCCTATCACGGCCAACTTCCGCGAAGGTCTGACCGTGTTGCAGTACTTCATCTCGACGCACGGCGCCCGCAAAGGCCTCGCGGACACCGCTTTGAAGACAGCAAATTCCGGCTACCTCACCCGGCGCCTCGTCGATGTGGCGCAAGACTCGATTATCACGGAAGAGGACTGCGGGACCCTGGACGGAATCGAAATATCACCCCTCGTCGAAGGCGGCGAAGTGATCGAAGGCCTCGGCGACCGTGTGCTGGGCCGCGTGGCCTTGGAGGACATTGCTGATCCGTTCACCAACGAGGTGATCGTCCGCGCCAGCCAGGAAATCAACGAAGACCTCGTGAAGCGGATCGAAGAAGCCGGTCTGGAGCGCGTCAAGATCCGCTCCGTGCTGACGTGCCAGTCCCGTCAGGGTGTCTGCATTCGCTGCTACGGCCGGGATCTCGCGCGCGGACACATGGTGAACCTCGGCGAGGCCATTGGTGTCATTGCGGCACAATCCATCGGCGAACCAGGTACGCAGCTCACCATGCGGACTTTCCATATCGGCGGGACGGCGAGCCGACGCGCCGAACAGACGACCCTCGAGGCTCGCAACGATGGTTTCCTGAAGTTCATCAACCTCGCTACCGTGACGAACAAGGACGGTGACCAGGTGGTGATGAACCGTAACGGCGAGGTCGTGATCGTCGAGAGGCCCGAGCCGAACCGCGAACGCGAACGCGAACGCTATTCCATGGTGTACGGCGCCAAGCTGAAGAAGAAGGAGGGTGCCCGCGTCAAGGCCGGCGAACTGCTGGCGGAGTGGGATCCGTACACCAACCCGATGCTCACCGAAGTCGGCGGTACGGTGAAGTTCGGTGACATCCTCGAAGGTGTCACGATGGAGGAGCGAGTCGACGAACGTACCGGTCTGTCGACCAAGGTCATCATCGACTGCAAGGACCTCGACAGGCGGCCTCGTGTGTCGATTAAGGATCGCGAAAGCAAGACCGTGCGCCTGCCCGGATCGGAGGCTTTTGCGCGCTACGTTCTGCCAGTGGGTGCGCATATCCACGTTACTGAAGGTCAACCGGTGTCGGCCGGCGATGTGATCGCCAAGTTCCCGCGCGAAACCACGAAGACCAAGGATATCACCGGCGGCTTGCCCCGCGTCGCCGAGCTGTTCGAGGCGCGCAAGCCCAAGGAGTTCGCGGTCATCAGCGAGATCGATGGCACCGTTTCCTTCGGTAAGGATACGAAGGGAAAGCGCAAAGTCATCGTGACGCCGGAGGTGGGTGAAGCGCGGGAGTACCTGATCCCGAAAGGCAAGCACATCAGCGTCCACGAGGGCGACCATGTGCGTGCCGGCGAGCCATTGATGGACGGTTCCTCCAATCCCCACGACATCCTGACCATCCTGGGAGAAAAGGCGCTCGCCAAGTATCTGGTCGACGAGGTGCAGGAGATTTACCGTCTGCAGGGTGTGCGCATCAACGACAAGCACATCGAAGCCATCGTCCGTCAGATGCTGCGCCGCGTCCGGATCAAGGAGGTCGGCGACAGCAAGTTCCTGATCGGGGATCAGGTCGAGAAGTGGCGCTTCGAGGAAGAGAACCAAAAGATGATTGTCTCAGGTGGCGAACCTGCCATCGCCGAGCCGTTGCTCCTCGGCATCACCAAGGCCAGTCTCTCGACGGATAGCTTCATCTCCGCAGCCTCCTTCCAGGAAACCACCAAGGTGCTGACCGAGGCTGCCATAAATGGCAAGGTCGACCACCTGGTCGGCCTGAAGGAGAACGTGATCATGGGCCGCCTCATCCCGGCCGGGACGGGCGTGCCCAGGTATTCCGAGCTGGAATTGGTGGTGGAGGGGGCAGAAGCGGAGGGGATGCAGGAACCCGCACCGGTTGTCGCCGAGGCAATCGAAGGCTGACCCTTGACACGGGCGCTGAGTTTTCATACTAAGTACTGTTCAATTGTTTGCAGGTAAGGACTGCGCGAAAGAGATGCCGACGATTAACCAACTGGTCAAACATGGCCGCGTGAAGCAGCGTCGCAAGATGGCGGCGCCGGCCCTGCAATGCTCGCCACAAAAGCGCGGCGTCTGCACGCGGGTGTACACGCTCACTCCCAAGAAGCCGAACTCGGCCTTGCGGAAAGTGGCCCGTGTCCGACTCACGAATGGGATCGAAGTGACCACCTATATTCCCGGCGTCGGCCATAACCTGCAGGAACACTCGGTGGTGCTCATCCGTGGTGGTCGCGTGAAGGATTTGCCTGGGGTCCGGTACCACATCGTCCGCGGCACGCTCGATTCTATCGGCGTGCAGGACCGGAAACAGAGCCGGTCAAAATACGGGGCCAAACGCCCCAAGTGAGCCCGATAGGACAAGCATCACATGCCGCGTAAAGGAGAAGTGCGGCGTCGGGAGGTTTTGCCCGACCCGAAATTCCACGACCGAATGGTGACCAAGTTCATCAACAGCATGATGAGCGCGGGTAAGAAGAGTACCGCTGAGGGTATCCTGTACGGCGCGCTGGATCTCGTAGGCGAGCGGGCCAAGGAAGACGCGTTGGCGGTATTCAAGCGGGCGCTCGACAACGTCAAGCCCGTCGTCGAAGTGCGCTCGCGTCGGGTGGGTGGCGCGACGTACCAGGTGCCCGTCGAGGTGCGACCCGCACGTCGGGCGTCCCTGGCCATGCGCTGGCTCGTGATGCATGCTCGGAACCGTGCCGAAAAATCCATGGCTGAGCGCCTGGCCGGCGAAGTGCTGGACGCCGCCAACAATCGCGGTGCCACCATCAAGAAGAAGGAAGACACGCATCGCATGGCGGACGCCAATAAGGCTTTCGCTCATTATCGGTGGTAAGATCAAAAAGCAGGAGTGAACTCGGCGGCTACGATCGCGGGCCGCCGTACTCAAAGCAATTATGGCTCGGAAAGTCCCACTGGAACGCACGCGGAATATCGGCATCATGGCGCATATCGATGCCGGTAAGACCACGACGACCGAGCGCATCCTTTACTACACCGGCATCACCTATAAGATCGGTGAGGTCCATGAAGGTACCGCCACCATGGACTGGATGGTTCAGGAGCAGGAGCGCGGCATCACCATCACGTCGGCGGCGACAACGTGCACCTGGCGCGACCACCGCATTAATATCATCGATACGCCGGGTCACGTGGATTTCACCATTGAGGTCGAACGTTCGCTGCGAGTGTTGGACGGTGCGGTGGCTGTGTTTTGCTCCGTCGGCGGCGTTGAGCCGCAGTCTGAAACCGTCTGGCGCCAGGCAGACAAGTACCGCGTTCCACGTATCGCCTTTATCAATAAGATGGATCGTGTTGGCGCGGACTTCTTTCGCGGTGTCAGCATGATTCGCGAGCGCTTGCGTGCCAACGCCATTCCTGTCCAGCTGCCGATCGGCAAGGAAGAGCACTTTCTGGGCATCATCGATCTCGTGACCATGAAGGCAATTTTGTGGGACGATGAGACGCTGGGCGCTCGCTACCGAACCGAGGAGATTCCGGAAGAACACCTGGCGGCAGCTGAACAGTATCGCCAGGAGTTGCTGGAAGCTGTGGCCGATAGCGACGAAAGCGTTCTGGAGAAGTACCTCGAGGGCCAGCCAATTTCGGAAAGTGAGATCCGTCAGGTAATTCGGCGCGCCACGTTGGATATCAAGATCGTACCGGTTCTGTGCGGCGCCGCCTTCAAGAATAAGGGGGTGCAGCCGCTCCTCGATGCGGTCGTGGATTTCCTGCCGGCACCGACGGATGTTCTGGCCGTCGAGGGCCTCAATCCGAATACCGAAGCCCGTGAGCTGCGGGCGGCGGAAGATGACGCTCCGTTTGCGGCACTCGCTTTCAAGATCATGACCGATCCGTTCGTCGGCACCTTGACCTTCATGCGCGTCTATTCGGGCATGGCGGAGTCGGGTTCGTATGTGTTCAACTCGACGAAAGGGAAGAAGGAACGCATCGGGCGTCTTCTCAAGATGCACGCCAACAAGCGGGAAGACATCAAAGAGATCTATGCGGGTGACATCGCGGCGGCCGTCGGCTTGCGGGATACCACCACCGGCGACACCTTGTGCGACGAGCGCCGCCCGATCGTGCTGGAATCGATCGAGTTCCCGGCCCCGGTGATCTCGATCGCCATCGAGCCGAAGACGAAGGCGGATCAGGAGAAGCTCGGAGTTTCACTGCAGAAACTCGCTGCGGAAGATCCATCGTTCCGGGTGGCCACTGACCGCGAAACTAGCCAGACGATCATCTCAGGGATGGGTGAACTGCACCTAGAGATCATCGTCGACCGCCTGCTGCGCGAGTTCAAGGTCGACGCCAACGTCGGCAAGCCCCAAGTCGCCTACAAAGAAACGATCCGGCGGTCCGTCGAGCGGGAAGGGAAGTTCATCCGTCAGACCGGCGGCCGCGGCCAGTACGGTCACGTCGTTCTGCGCGTCGAGCCACTGCCGGCTGGTAAGGGTTTCGATTTTGCGGACGCGACCAAGGGCGGTGTGATTCCGCGGGAGTACATTTCAGCGGTAGAGCGCGGTGCCCATGATGCCTCGGCGACCGGCGCGCTGGCTGGCTATCCGATGGTCGACCTGAAGGTGACCCTGTTGGATGGCTCGTACCACGAGGTCGATTCCTCAGAAATTGCGTTCAAGATTGCCGCCTCCATGGCCTTCAAGGACGCCTGCGCCAAGGCCAGTCCAGTGATCCTTGAGCCGGTCATGGCGGTCGAGGTGGTTGTGCCGGAGGAATTTTCTGGGCCCGTCTTCGGCGATCTCAATAGCCGTCGAGGCCGAATCCAAGGGATGGAAACTCGGGCGGGTGCACAGGTGATTACGGCCAACGTGCCGTTGGCAGAGATGTTCGGATACGCGACCGATTTGCGCTCCATGACCCAGGGTCGCGCAACCTACACGATGCAGTTCTCACACTACGAGCCGGTACCGCAGCCGATTTCGGAAGAGATCACCGCGAAGGCGGTTGGCGCATAGAGTCGGCGTGGCGCGGATGAACTGGGAGGAGTGAACCATGGCGAAGCAAAAGTTTGAGCGCAAGAAGCCGCACGTGAATGTGGGGACGATTGGGCACATTGATCACGGGAAGACGACGTTGACGGCGGCGATCACGAAGGTATTGGCGTCGCGCAAGCTGGCGAGTTTCGTTCCGT
>DASVHW010000405.1 GCA_036382395.1 Candidatus Binatia bacterium
GGACAGCGCACGAAGTGCGTCTGGGTGCTAAAGACGTACGGTGGCACACGATCAGCGATCTCTTCCTTTTGGACGGCGACGAGGGACTCGTTACAACGGGCACAGCGCGTGAAAGCCTCGGCGAAGGGGTCGATGCCGAAGGCAGAAACGACCTGTTGTAGCTGCTCGCGGAAATGGTCATGCTGAATGAACAGTAGGGGAACGCCGGTTCGTTGCTGCAGAAAACGACGGTCCCGGGTCAAAATGATGCGTCCCTCCGAACGCGCATGGCGCAGGAGCGTCTCGCCGGACAGGTGCGCCCCGTACGTGGCATCCTGCCCAATGATGCGCAACCAGGTGGCTAGCCGGCCAAGCATCTTGTCGATGGCGAATCGGTGGGCCATGGCGTTGGCTCGACCAACAACAATAGTCGGGAGTCGGTAGTTGGAGCAAGGCATGCGCAAGACTGTGTCGATACTGATCGTGTCTTTCTGGCTTGCAATGGTCGCGGCGCTGGTGCGTCGGACCTGGGTGCTGGCGCCCACAAACCGGTTTGCGGTGCAGAAGGCTGCAGGCGCAGATCGTGACGAATGGATGAACGTCTACCATGAGGGGCTGAAAATCGGCTACACTCGCTCGCTGCTCTCGGCTGACGCTGCCTCGGGGGGCTTTGCCTTTGCTGAGGAGTCGCTCTTGCGGCTCGTCGTGATGGAGAGGCCACAGACGGTGCAGACGAGGCTCCGCGGTCATACGGCGAGCGATTTCAGTTTGCGTGACGTGGAGTTCGAACTGAGGAGCGGGGCCGGGGATCTGCGGGCGACCGGAGTCGTGGATTCCGACGGGCTGCGGGTGACGATTCAGACCGGGCAAGACATCTCCGAACAGGTGCTCCCACTGCGCGAGCCTTTGTATCTGCCCTCGACGCTGCGTGCGTCGCTTGACGTTGGAGCGCTCGAACCAGGCCGCCGGTTTGAGGCACAAGTCTTCGACCCGATTACGCTCAAGAACGATCGCATGTCGATTACGGTCGAACGGCAAGAGCCGCTGCCGGGCGACAAAGGTGGGACGCAAGCGTGGCGCGTACGCGAGGAGTTCCACGGCCTCCACACCACCGCGTGGACCGATGAGGCAGGAGTGGTCCTGCGGGAAGAAGGTCCCATGGGGATGGTTCTGGTGAGGACGTGCAGAGAGCAGGCTCTGAATGCTGAGTGGACGAAGGACACGGCATGGGATCTCGTAGCCAATGCGGCAGTTCCTGTGGACCGACCCATCGAAGATGCGCGGCAGCGGATGTCGTTACGCCTGCGGTTGGCAGGCATCCCCACGGAAAAAGTTCCGAGCGACGAGGAGCAGGTGCGCAACGGCTCGGTCCTAACCATCATCCGGCGGAGCCTGGCCGATCTGCAATCGTACCCACTGCCATACAGGGGGGACGCTCACGCGGAGGATCTGAAGGCCACCGCCTTCCTGCAAAGCGAGCACCCCCGGCTCCTGGGGGTGGTGCATGACGTGGTCGGTGCCGAGCCGGACGCGGTGCGTGCCGCGATGCGCCTGAACGACTGGGTGTATAATTACCTTCGCAAGGTTCCAACGATCAGCATACCGAATGCGCTGCAGGTGCTCGACATGGGTGAAGGTGACTGCAACGAACATGCGGTGCTGCTGGCGGCGCTCGGTCGGGCTGCCGGAATGCCGACGCGCATGGTTGCCGGTGCGGTGTACATCAACGGGGCGTTCTTCTACCACGCCTGGTGCGAAGTGTGGCTGGGACGTTGGGTCTCCATTGATCCGGCGTTGCACCAGTTCCCGGCCGATGCCACGCACATCAAATTCGTCGTCGGGGGACTGGAGGAACAGCTCGGGATGATCGAAATCATCGGGCGGCTTCGACTGGAGGTGCTGGATGACGCGGGCGAGTCGCACGGCTCACCGCACTGAATGCGCCGAGACCGGGCTCGCTTCAGAGAGGTTGCCTTGCCGCCAGAGCCAGGGAACTGCTAGAAGCGGCTCGTTTGGCCGCGGGAGTGGCGGAATTGGCAGACGCGCTAGACTTAGGATCTAGTGGGTAACCGTGGGGGTTCGAGTCCCCCCTCTCGCACTCAGCGTCACGCGGCGCGATGTTTGGGTTTCTGAAAATTTCTTGAATCCCCTCTGACCGTGTGATTAGGTTGAAACAGTAGGTGGGATAATGGTGTTCAAAGTTGATGTGGAGACGGTGGACTCTGTCCGTCGGCGCCTCGCGGTAGAGGTGCCGGCCGAGACCGTGTCCGCGGAACTCGATAAAGCCTACAACGATCTCGCGCGCGCCGCGAAAGTTCCGGGGTTTCGTCCGGGACGGGTCCCTCGCCATGTCCTTGAGCGGATGTTTGGTGATCGAGTGCGTGCGGAGGTCTTCGCCAAGCTTATTCAGCATTCGTACGCCGAGGCACTCGAGGAACAGCATATTCCGGCGGTGGGGCAACCGGAGATCGTGACCGAGCAGACGGAGGCGGGATCCGCGCTGCGTTACCGCGCGACAGTCGAAGTGAAGCCGGAGGTTACGGTCGAAGATTACGCAGGGCTGACGGCCGAACGTCCGGTCATGCGGGTCACCGACGCCGACGTGACCGAATACCTCGATCGGCTGCGTGCATCGTTGGCCCAGCTGCATCCCGTGACCGAGCGCACGCACGTCGAGGCTGGGGATGTTGTCACCCTCGACTACGAGGCGCTGGGGGAAGGCCGAATGATCAGCCGGGGCGAGAGCCGCGAGGTGGAGATCGGGGCCAATGGGTTCCCTCCAGGCTTCGACCAGCACCTCATTGGTGAGGCAATTGGTGCCAAGCTGGAGTTTGAGGTCGCGTATCCGGCTGACCACGCCGCCACGGAACTGGCGGGAAAGAAGGTGCAGTTTAAGGTCCGCATCGGCTCGCTCTCGAAGAAGGAAGTACCGGTCCTAGATGATGAGTTTGCCAAGGACCACGGTGAGTGCTCCACGCTCGAGGAATTGCGCCAGCGGGTGCGGCGACAGTTGGAAGAGGAGGCGGTGCGTCGGGCGGACGAGTCGGTGCGCCGGGACATTGTGACGCAACTGGCCAAGGGACACGACATTGCCATACCAAGTGCGCTGGTGCAGCGACGCACGGAAGCGCTCGTCGAGGATGTCTTGCATGACTGGCAGCAAAGGCGCGGGCGTCTCAAAGATGATTCGCAGGCGCGTGCCCACCTCCGCAAGGAACTCGAGCCGCGCGCTGAGGAGCAGGTGAAAGTCGCGCTCTTGCTCGAAGCGATTGCGCGACAGGAGGGCATCGGCATCGGCGATGACGAAGTCGAAGCGCGCGTGCAGGCGCTGGTACAGGCGGCGGGTGCGGCTGCGGAACGAGCGCGCGCATTCTATCAGAACGACGAAGCGCGGCGGCAACTGCGTACGCAGATGCTGCAGTCGCGCGCGATCGACATCGTGGTGAGTCGCGCTCGCATTACAGACGTTGAATCGCCCTCGAACGTTGCTGATGTGGTGGAAAGTGGCTAAAATCCTCCGTCAGATGAAGAAGGAGACGCGGATCTCATGGGTCTTGTCCCCATAGTTATCGAGCAGACCGGGCGGGGCGAGCGGGCGTACGACATCTACTCTCGTTTGCTGAAAGACCGGATCGTCTTCCTGGGTTCCCCAGTGACCGACGATATCGCCAACCTGGTTACCGCGCAGTTGCTCTTCCTCGAATCGGAAGACCCGGAGCGCGACATTCACTTCTATATCAACTCTCCTGGCGGCTCGATCACCGCCGGTCTCGCCATCTACGACACCATGCAATACATCAAGCCGCAAGTGTCGACGCTCTGCCTCGGTCAGGCGGCCAGTATGGGGGCGTGGCTGCTGGCGGCGGGGGCGCCGGGAAAGCGGTTTGCCTTGCCGCATGCGCGGATCATGATCCACCAGCCCTTGCTTATGGGCGGGCTACAGGGACAGGCTTCAGACATCGACATCCACGCGCGCGAGATTCTGCGGGTGCGAGAACAGCTCAACAACATTTTGGTCAAGCACTCGGGGCAGAGTCTCAAGAAGATCGAAAAGGACACGGACCGAGATCTCTTCCTGACGAGCAAGCAGGCGGTGGAGTACGGCCTCATCGATGAAGTGATTTCGTCGAGGCCGACGAAGAAAGTGTGAGGGGTGTTATGGCCAAGCACGGTGACGACCGGAGCGGCAATTTGGTGTGTTCCTTTTGTGGCAAAAGCCAAGATGAGGTGCGGAAGCTGATTGCCGGACCGACGGTCTACATCTGTGACGAGTGTATCGATCTCTGCAACGACATCATCGCTGAAGAGTGCGATCAGGAAGAGGGACTGGCCTCGACGTCGGCGGTGCCGAAGCCGGTCGATATCAAGAAGGTGCTCGACCAGTACGTGATCGGCCAAGAGCGCGCCAAGAAGGTGCTGGCGGTCGCCGTGCACAACCACTACAAGCGGATCGATACCCAGTTGGTCACCGGTGACGTCGAGTTGCAGAAATCGAATATCTTGCTCATCGGCCCGACAGGGTCTGGGAAGACATTGCTGGCGCAAACGCTGGCGCGCTTCCTCCAGGTTCCCTTCACGATTGCGGACGCTACCAGCCTGACCGAGGCCGGATACGTCGGCGAGGACGTGGAAAACATCATTCTCAGCCTCCTCCAGAACGCCGACTACGACGTCGAAAAGGCGCAGCGTGGCATTGTGTACATCGACGAGATCGACAAAATCTCGCGCAAGGGCGACAATCCCTCCATCACCCGCGACGTTTCGGGTGAGGGGGTCCAGCAAGCCCTGCTGAAGATCATCGAAGGCACGACCGCAAGTGTCCCGCCAAAGGGTGGCCGCAAGCATCCGCAACAAGAGTTTTTGCAGGTGGATACCGCCAACATCCTGTTTATCTGTGGCGGTGCCTTCGTGGGGTTGGAAGAAATCATCCGCCGACGAATCGGCATGAAAGGCATGGGCTTCGGGGCCGACATCCGGCGCAGGGAAGAGCGCAGCGTCAGTGACCTCCTGCACGAAGTGCAAACGGAGGATCTCCTGAAATTCGGACTGATCCCGGAGTTTGTCGGACGGCTTCCGGTCATTGCCACGCTTGACGAACTGGGAGAACAAGACCTGGTGCGTATCCTGCGCGAGCCGAAGAATGCCTTGACACGCCAGTATCAGAAGCTATTTGAAATGGAGACGGTTCACCTCAAGTTTACGGATGGGGCGTTGACGGCGATCGCACGGGAGGCTTTGAAACGCAAGTCAGGGGCGCGGGGCCTGCGAGCAATTCTGGAGAACACTATGCTCGACGTCATGTATGACATCCCCTCCCAGCCCGCCATCAAAGAGGTTTTGATCTCCGAAGAAGTTGTGACAAAGCGCGAGCAACCGATCGTTCTCTACCAGAAGGCGGCGGAGACCGCGTAAGAGCGGGCGGCGCGCAGAATAAGGAAGCAACGTATGCTCTTTCGCAACGATAAACGCGATGCCTCAGCCCCCGGGGGTGGGATGCGCGTGCCCCTACTGCCCTTGCGCGACATCATCGTGTTCCCACACATGGTGGTGCCGCTCTTCGTGGGGCGCCAGAAGTCCATCAAGGGGCTCGAAGAGGCGATGAATAAGCAGAAGTATATCTTGCTCGCCGCACAGCGCGAGGCGAAGACGAACGAGCCTAGCGAGGACGATATCTTCCGGGTCGGAACGCTCGGGACGGTCGTGCAGCTCCTGCGTCTGCCGGACGGTACGGTCAAGGTGCTGGTCGAAGGGAAGAAGCGGGCCCGCATCCTGCGCTATCTAGAGGAAGCGGAATTCTTTCTGGTCGCGGCTGAGGAAATCGAGGAGCCCTGTGAGAAGAGCACTGAGGTCGAGGCCCTGATACGCTCGGTCAACTCGACCTTTGAGAACTACGTCAAGCTGAACAAAAAAATCCCACCTGAGATGATCATGTCCGTGGCCTCGATCGATGATCCAGCGCGCCTGGCGGACACCATCGTGGCCCACCTCGGAATTAAGTTGGAGGATAAGCAGGCCCTGCTCGAGATCACCAATCCCGCCGAACGCCTGGAGAAAGTCCTCGGCCACATGCGTTCGGAGATCGAGATTCTAGAAGTTGAAAAGCGCATCCGTACCCGCGTCAAGAAACAGATGGAGAAGACGCAAAAAGAGTACTACCTCAACGAGCAGATGCGCGCCATTCAGAAGGAGCTCGGGGAGAAGGACGAATTCAAGAACGAAATCCAAGAGCTCGAGGAGAAGATCAAGCAGAAGAAAATGTCAGCCGAGGCGAAGGAGAAGGTCGAGAAAGAGCTCAAGAAGCTCAAGATGATGTCTCCGATGTCGGCTGAGGCGACGGTCGTCCGCAACTACATCGACTGGATCATTTCCTTGCCGTGGCATGAGTACACCGAGGACAAGCTCGACATCAAAGGGGCCGAGAAGGTCCTCGAGGCCGATCACTACGGGCTGGAGAAGGTGAAGCAGCGCATCCTGGAGTACCTGGCAGTGCAGTCGTTGGTCGGCCAGATGAAAGGGCCGATCCTCTGTTTGGTCGGTCCGCCTGGCGTTGGCAAGACATCGCTCGGCAAGTCCATCGCCCGTGCAACCGGCAGGAAATTCGTGCGCGTGTCGCTCGGTGGCGTCCGCGATGAGGCCGAGATTCGCGGACACCGGAGGACCTACATCGGTGCGCTGCCGGGCAAGGTCATCCAGTGCATGAAGAAGGCTGGCGCGGGCAACCCGGTGTTTTTGCTGGACGAGGTTGATAAGATGTCCACCGATTTCCGTGGTGATCCGTCGTCCGCGCTGCTCGAAGTCCTGGATCCCGAGCAGAACTCGACGTTCAATGATCACTACCTGGATGTGGATTACGACTTGTCCAAGGTCATGTTCATCACGACGGCAAATACGCTGGAACGCATCCCTCGACCCCTGCAGGATCGGATGGAGATCATCCGTATCGCCGGATACACGGACCTTGAAAAGCTGAATATCGCGAAGCGCTACCTGGTCCCGAAGCAGCTTGAGGCCAACGGCCTGAAACCGGAAAATCTCGAAATCTCAGACAACGGGCTCATGAGCCTCATCCGCCACTATACTAAGGAGGCCGGGGTCCGAAATCTGGAGCGCGAGCTGGCTTCGATCTGCCGCAAGATGGTCGTAGAGGTGGTGAAGTCGGACCGCAGTGCCAAGGTCCTGGTGACTGGCAAGAACCTCGCGAAGTACCTTGGTCCGCCCCGCTTCCGTTTCGGCAAAGTTGAGGGCGAAGAAAAAATTGGGGTTGCCACTGGCCTGGCATGGACCGAACTTGGCGGAGAGCTGCTTGCGATCGAAGTGACCGTCATGCCGGGCAAGGGAAAGCTCATCATTACCGGCCGACTAGGCGACGTGATGCAGGAGTCGGCCCAGGCCGCACTGAGCTATGTGCGCTCCCGCGCTGAGGAGCTTGGACTGGATCGCGACTTCTACCAACGGGTGGATATTCATATCCACGTGCCGGAAGGAGCTATTCCCAAAGATGGCCCGTCTGCGGGCATCACCATGGCGACATCGCTGGTGTCCGCGTTGATCAAGATCCCGATCCGCCACGATCTCGCCATGACGGGTGAGGTCACTTTGCGTGGCCGCATCCTGCCGATTGGGGGGCTCAAGGAGAAAGTGCTGGCGGCTCACCGGGCTGGCATCAAGACGGTGTTGATACCGACGGAAAACGGAAAGGATATCAAGGAGATCCCGCCGACGATTCTCAGGAGCATCACGATCAAGCTGGTCGATCACATGGATCAGGTCCTGCGGCAGGCGCTGGTTTTGAACAACCCGGATGATTTCCTGAGGAAACCGGCTGTGGCGGAGGTGACGGTGCCAGCGCCAGCGCCCTTTCAAGAACCAGCAGCAGAAACTGACGTGGTTACTCACTGATACTTTCTTGACTTCACCTGGTGCCGCTGTTATACGGCGGCACCACGCTCTTCAGGGGCGTGGGAAGGGGTCGCCATGACGAAAGCCGAGCTTATCGAATCTGTCGCCAGCAAAGTTGATTTGCCCCGTGCGACGGCCGAGCGTGCAATCAATACGCTTTTTGATGACGTCGTTGCGGCTTTAAAGCAGGGGGACAAGGTGAACATCTCAGGGTTCGGCACCTTCTCGGTGTCTACCCGGAAGGCACGTACCGGGCGAAATCCGAAGACAGGGGAGAGCATCGAAATCTCCGCGTCACGTGCGGCTAAGTTTAAAGCCGGCAAGACCCTGAAAGATTCCCTGAACTGACTCCTCGGCGGGCGGTTAGCTCAGCGGGAGAGCATCGGCCTTACAAGCCGGGGGTCATCCGTTCAAATCGGATACCGCCCACTTCCAGGGGTGAGATATCTCGCCCAGCGTAAATGTGCTAAGGAGTATGATCGTTTTGATGGAAGTAGGGCATCAAGCGCACGGAATCGGAACGCATTGGGGTGGTAGTTCAGTTCGGTTTAGAACGCCGGCCTGTCACGTCGGAGGTCACGGGTTCAAGTCCCGTCCACCCCGCCACGTTGGTTCGGGAAGAAAACCCCTCGGTGGAGGGGTTTTCTGCTTCCTGTATTGAATTGGGATTGTTCATATGAAGACGACATATATGCCTACGCGAGAGGATGCCTTAGTGGCACGCCGCTGGTGTCTGATTGATGCGCAGGGAAAGGTGCTGGGCCGCTTAGCCACTCAGATCGCCAACCTGCTGCGCGGAAAAACCAAGGCCACCTTCACGCCGCACGAAGATGTGGGCGACTTCGTGATCGTGGTGAATGCGGGCGGGGTGCGTCTGACGGGCAACAAGGCCGAGGCAAAGCTCTACCGGCGCCACAGCGGCTATCCCGGTGGGTTGCGTACCAGTACCGCTGCTCGTGAACTGAGCGAACACCCGGAGCGCGTTCTGCGCCAGGCGGTGGAGGGCATGCTACCGAAAAACCGGCTTGGGAGGCAGCTCGCCACGAAGTTGAAAATCTACACGGGCCAGGAACATCCGCATGCCGCGCAGCAGCCCGTGACGCTCTGAGCGTAGGAGTGTGAACATGTCCGATCGAAAAATCACGCATGCTGCCACCGGGAAGCGCAAAAGCGCCGTCGCCCGCGTTTACCTGGTCGTTGGCAGCGGTAATAT
The DNA here is from genome assembly GCA_036382395.1 of Candidatus Binatia bacterium. NCBI lineage: Bacteria > Candidatus Binatota > Binatia (SeqCode) > Binatia bacterium. The sequence goes on from DASVHW010000405.1 coordinate 9,092, forward strand.
TGTTGTGAACCGCCGCCTATTAGACGACTATTTCGGCCGTCCGACTTCTCGCATGATCGTTCAACAGCCGTTTGAGTTGACTGGCACGGCGGGCCAGTTTGATGTCTCAGCGAACGTCTGCGGCGGCGGTGTTTCAGCGCAGGCGTCCGCCATACGACATGGCATCACACGCGCGCTGATCGACTCCAATGCTGAGCTCAGACCAGCATTGAAGAAGGCCGGCTACGTCACGCGCGACCCGCGAGAGGTTGAGCGAAAGAAATACGGTCGCCACAAGGCACGCAAGCGCCCGCAGTACTCGAAACGGTAGGCCGTCTTCACTCGACGCTCAGGAACAGTCCTCCTCCCAGCAAGAGGAAGATGCCGTTGGCGGCCCATGCCGATACCACGGGGGGTAGAACGCCGCTCTGGCCGAGGGCATTGCTGAGCGCGAGGACCACCCAGTAGCCGAAGCCGAGGGCCAATCCGGTACCCACGATTCCGGCCAAGCTGGGGTGCCGCTGCACCCGCCCGGCCAGGGGAATAGCAACACAGGTGAGCACCAGCGCCGTGAAGGGGACGGCGAGCTTCATGTTGAGATCGACCAGGTAACTCGAGGCGTCAATTCCCTTGCGCGAGAGGTCGCGCATCCGCTGGCGCAGTTCCAGGTAACTGAGTTCATCCGGTTCGCGGTGGATTTCGAGAAAATCGCCGAGCGGTTCGTGAATCACCACTTGATCCGGAGGAATCTGTCGCGTGCTGACTTGCCCATCACTGGCGATCGTATGCTCGACCGAACCCGTGGTTGCCCAGCTGCTGCCGGTCCACCGAGCCGAGGCGACTTCGATGATGCTGCGTAACTCGAAATCGGGGCCCGTCTGGTAGATGGTCAGGCCGAGCAACACCCCGCGACGTGGATCAATTTGATCAATGTTATAGAAGCCGTCGGCGCCGTGGTACCAAATCTCACGTTCGCTTAGAATGCCACGCTGAGGCCGCTTACGGATTTCGATGTTGTTGACGTACTGGTACGCCCGCGTGCAGTAGGGGACCAGGGTCTCGTTCCACAGCAGTGTGCCCAGGCTCAGGAGTCCGGCGACGGCCAGCAAGGGTAACGCCATCTGCGCTAGGCTCACACCCGATGCCCGCAGGGCGATGATCTCGTTCCGGCGAGATAACATCCCGAGGCTGAGCAGCATCGCTGCCAGCACCGCGGGCGGCGTGATTTGGGTAATGATGAGCGGGACCTTGAACAGAAAGTAGCGAAAGGCGGAAAGAGGATCGGCGTGGTTCTGCAGCAACAGGTTCAGGCGGTCGAAAAAATCGACGATCAGATAGAGAACCAGAAAGGCGAGCACGACCGGAATGAACACGCTGATACACTCGCGGATCAGATACCGGCTCGTTACCGATAACACGGCATAGCGTGATTGCATGAGCCTAACGAGACCTCGACCCCGCTAGCGAGGCGAACCGGAAGCGCAGCGCCAGGAGCCACCGCTTGAGTCTCGCGGGTCGTGTGACTCCGGTTTCGCGGGCCGCACGCATGAACAGAATGACGGCGAGAAGCGTGAGCAGGATGTTGGGCAACCACATGGCGAGCCCGGGGGGAAGCACGCCCCGCTCACCCAGGTTCTCGCCGAGCGTCAGCAGCAGATAATACAGGAAGATCAACGCCAGGCTGAGTGTGAAGCCACGCGAGCGCACCGCCCGGGAGGGCTGGATTCCCAGAGGAATGCCGATGGCGGCGAAGGCTAGGCAAGCGAACGGGATGGAAAACTTCCGGTGCAGCTCGACCGCTTCAGAAAAGGCAGGCTGGCCAGCAAGGCGTTTGGCGGCGATTGCCTGCCGCAATTCCGGGATCGTCATTTCGCTCGGGTCCTTCTCGCGTGGGCGCAGATTGGCCAGCGCCGTGTTCAGGTCGAGGGTGATATCATAGAGGCTGAAGTCTGTACGATGGTAACTCTGGTCGTTCGGGTAAAAGGCGTGGATGCTGCCATCCAGGAGACGTAACGTGAGCACGTGCAGGCCTTCGTTGGGGACGAGGATGCCGATTCTGCCGAATACAGTATTTCGCTGCGCGCTATCTCGGGTGTCGGAAATCAGAATGCCATGCAGCGTGTTCCCCGGTGGCTCGATATGGTCGACGTAGATAACCAGGCCCGAGAAGTCATCGTTGAACACTTTCTCCTTGATGCCGGCGCTGGCCCGTGTCTTGGCGATCTCGTATAACCCACTGTGCAAGAGGCTGTTCCCCCACGGCCGCGCATACAATGACAAGCCAAGTGCGACGACGTAGATGACCGCGGCGAAGGATGCCACTGGACGCAAGAGCTGATAGAGGCTGATGCCAGAGGTCTTGAGCGCGATGATCTCACTGTCGGACGACAGCCGGCCGAAGGCGACGAGAACGCCGAGGAGTAAGGCCATCGGCACCGTCACTTCGAGGAAGACGGGTAGGATGTATGAGAAGAGTTTGAGCACCTCGAGCAGCGGGATGCCGCGGTTGACCACCATTTCGACCAGCTTGAGAATCCGTGCAACCAGCAGAATAAGGGTGAAGACTGCCAGGCCGAGGCCAAACGGTACGGAGATCTCACGCAGGACGTAGTGGTTGATGGTGCGCACGGACGCATGATGGTAGTGAAACGGCGAAATGTTGTAAATCGAGGGGGCCTCCTGCCGGCGGGAGAACGCCGAGTGTACGGCTTCCATCCCGTGACAGAGTGGGTGCGATCCCGGCCGGGAGACTTGAAGGCGCTCCACTATGACTCTCGGGCGACCACACGGTTGGCCGCGCTACTCGGAATGGGCCGCGACGCAGGTGTGCGCCTACAGCCAAGCGACGAACCCACGCTCACCGCTCTGGCCGGCTCCGCCCGGCATCAGGGCATCGTCGCGATTGCTCAGCCCTTTCCCTACGTCGAACTGGAGCAGATGACCGCAGGGGTGCCGCGGCTGCTGATCGTGGCGGACCAAGTGCAGGATCCGCATAACCTCGGTGCATTGCTCAGAACGGCAGAGGCCGTGGGTGCCGGTGGCGTTATTCTTCCGAAGGATGGAGCTGTTAACATTACCGCGGTCGTCGAAGCGGCGGCTGCCGGGGCCGCGGCGGTGGTGCCCGTATGCCGCGTGACGAATACGGCGCGTACGCTGCAGATGCTGAAGAAAGTCGGTTACTGGAGCGTTGGATTGATCCCGAAAGGTGGCGCGAACCTCTATGAGGCTGAACTTCCGGAACAAGTGGTGGTTGTCGTGGGAGGGGAGGCCGGGATGCGACCACTGGTGGCAAGGCAATGCGACTTTGCCGTTTCCATTCCTATGCTAGGAAGGATAGAAGCCTTGAACGCCTCGGTGGCGGCCGCGGTTGTGCTCTACGAAGTGGTGCGGCGCTGGCAGAGGTGGAGTGGGAAGCGGGGGATCTGAGAAGTTCCGCGATTGTATTGACACGAGGTGGGGTCTATTATAAGAAGCACTTTTTGCGCCAGGCTCCTCTGCACACCGATGGGTAGGTTCGGCACGGGATGGTGGCGCGGCAGGGCCGATGTAGCTCAAGAGGTAGAGCGACTGACTTGTAATCAGTAGGTTGCCAGTTCAAGTCTGGCCATCGGCTCCAGTGTGCGGAGAGGTTCCCGAGTGGCCAAAGGGAGCAGACTGTAAATCTGCCGGCGTATGCCTTCGGAGGTTCGAATCCTCCCCTCTCCACAAGGACGATGTGAAGATGGACGTGCTTAGAGCGCGGGAGTAGCTCAGTTGGTTAGAGCATCAGCCTTCCAAGCTGAGGGTCGCGGGTTCGAGTCCCGTTTCCCGCTTGATTAGATGGAGGTCAGCAGTCGGAACACGACAGGAACCGTTGGTTGACACGCCGTGATGCGTGTGTGAGCTAAACGCCCAGGTAGCTCAGTTGGTTAGAGCACCTCCTTGGTAAGGAGGAGGTCGGCGGTTCGATTCCGCTCCTGGGCTTCTCCTGGGTTGACGAGAAGGGTCCATGGCGAAGCAAAAGTTTGAGCGCAAGAAGCCGCACGTGAATGTGGGGACGATTGGGCACATTGATCACGGGAAGACGACGTTGACGGCGGCGATCACGAAGGTATTGGCGTCGCGCAAGCTGGCGAGTTTCGTTCCGT
>DASVHW010000406.1 GCA_036382395.1 Candidatus Binatia bacterium
GAGTACAAGGTCGAGACCGACTACCTGCGGCTGAAGGCGTACCCGTTCACGACCGAGGTCTTCGAGTTCATCAAGGCGCACGACCGGATCTACGTCGTCGACCAGAACCGCGACGCGCAGATGCAGTCGCTGCTGAAGCTGGAGCTGGAGGCGGCGCAAATCGCCAAGCTGCGCAGCGTGCGGCACTACAACGGCCTGCCCATCGACGCGCGCTCGGTGACCGACGACATCCTCCGGGAGATGGGCATTGCGATCGCGAAGATAGAGATGGCGGGCGGTTCCAGCATGGTAGGGGGCGAGTAATGGCAAGCACACCGACAGCACAAGCACCGAAGACGAACCGGATCGGCCTGAGCGTGCTCGACTACCGCGGCGGCAAGACCACGCTGTGCGCGGGCTGCGGCCACAACGCCATCTCCGAGCGCATCATCGACGCCATGTACGAGATGGGCGTGAAGCCGGAGCGGGTGATCAAGCCCTCGGGCATCGGATGTTCGTCCAAAAGCCCGGCGTATTTCATGAGCCGCTCGCACAGCTTCAACGCCGTCCACGGACGTATGCCGTCGGTGGCCACGGGCGCGCTGCTGGCAAACAAGAAGATGATGTGCATCGGCGTCAGCGGCGACGGCGACACCGCCTCCATCGGCATCGGACAGTTCCTCCACCTCATGCGCCGCAACCTGCCCATCATCTACGTGATCGAGGACAACGGCGTGTACGGCCTGACCAAGGGCCAGTTCTCGGCGACCGCCGACATCGGCTCGAAGCTGAAGAACGGCGTGATCAACGACCTGCCCGCCATCGACACCTGCGCGCTGGCGACCATGCTGGGCGCAACCTTCGTCGGCCGCAGCTTCAGCGGCGACAAGAAGCAGTTGCTGGCCATGCTGAAGGCGGCCATCGCCCACAACGGCACCGCCATGCTCGACGTCATCTCGCCCTGCGTCACCTTCAACGATCACGAGGGCTCCACCAAGTCGTACAAGTTCACCAAGGACCACGAGGAGCCGCTACAGGAAGTAACGTTCGTACCGTACTTCGAGGACATCTCGGTGGACTACGACCCGGGCACCACGATCGACGTCAGCATGCACGACGGGTCGCGCCTGCGCCTGCGCAAGCTGGAAGAAACCTACGATCCGACCAACAAGTCCGAAGCCCTCAAGCGCATGTCGGAAGCGCACGAGAAGGGCGACGTGCTGACCGGCATCTTCTACATCAACACCAAGGCGCCGAACTTCATGGAGATGCTCAACATGGTGGACGAGCCGCTGGCGACGCTGCCGGAGAGCGTCACCCGTCCCTCACGCCAGGTGCTCGAGGAGTGCATGCAAGAGCTGCGGTAAGGCAGTTGCCAGTTGCCAGTTAAAAGCTAAAGCCCTCGGAGGCCCGAGGGCTCTGTTTTCAAACTGACAACTAGCAACTGACAACTGTTTTCACGCCGCCAGCGGATCGTCCTTGGCCTTGTTCTGGTTATCTTTCTGCTGATGGCCGGGGTCCTGGTTAACCTGCTCTTGCCCGCTGTGCTCCGGGCTGCCGCCGGGCTCGGGGAAGTCGGTGTCGTTGGCCTTCACCAGGCTGCTCTCCGTGCGATGGGGGTTCTGTCCGGCCATGGAGGTGTTGCCTTGTACTTCGGCCTCGGTGCGTCCGCGGCCATCGCCTTCGACCGCGCCCTTGGCAGCGTCCTGATCGCCAAGATTCTGTTCTTGTGCCATAAGATTCCTCTGACGACTGTGATGGCCGGGCGCCCACGCGCTGTTGCCTGGAGAGACAGCCGCCGCATAATGCGGCTGAGGCAGCGACGCCTGGCGGTCCCTGCACTTTGAATTGAGTCGTGCCAATCTGTCCCATCTTGGGATTACCAAAGGTGTGCGACCATGCGCATATGACTTGCGCAGGCCGGTCTTGTGCTTATGCTGGAAAGAACGATGAAGTACCTGCGCACGTACGCGGTCGTGATCGGCTCGGTGGCCGCCGCCGCACTGACCACATGGCTCCTGCGGCCGCACATGCAGGTGGCCGTGTCCATCGTCTTCCTGGGCGCGGTCATGGTCAGCGCATGGTACGGCGGAGTCGTGCCCGGATTAACGGCTGCGGCGCTATCCGTCGCCTCGTTTGAATACCTCTTCCATCGCACACCGCCGACGATCGAAAACGTCACCGAATGGGCGGTGCGAACGATCATGTTTGTCGCCGCATCCCTACTGGTCAGCTACTTTGAAGCATCCCTGCGCAATGCGCTGAAGCAAGTGGAGACAG
>DASVHW010000407.1 GCA_036382395.1 Candidatus Binatia bacterium
AGCTTTCAGCGCCGAAGATTTCAACCAGAGAGTCGAAACGTAGCCGCTGTGGTTACTTGCCGCCGGCGCTACTCAGCTGGCTCAGTAGCTGGCGCGCTTCCTGGACTTGGCGATACTTGCCCATGCGCTCCGCCACCTGCATGGCCACCTCGAGCAAGGGCACGCTACGTTCCGGGTGGCCCATGTCACGATAGGTCTCGGCGAGCTCGATGCGCGACCCGACCGCATTATTCGGATCGAGCTGCACGGCGCGCCCCAGATAGTCCGCCGCCTTTTCGAGGCTGCCACCCAAGACCCAAGGCAGTTGCCGGTACATACCGCCCCTGGCCGCCAAGGCGTCAACGTGGTTCGGATTCAGCTCCAGCACCCGATCGAGCTCGCGATTTACCGTCCAGAGATTGATCGGGTTGGCAACCGCGCCTTCCAGCAGCATGACACGTCCACCGTTGGCGAAATTGACGAAGTGTGCATCTGCGTTGTTGTCATCAGCCTGCACGGCCCGCTTTGCCAGCTCGAAACCTTCGCGGTACGCGGTCAACCGGGCGTCCTTCGTCGCGGCATCCTCGCCGCGATGAAGACACTCGAGTGAGCGTCGCGCCAGGTCCTGTGCTGCTTCGATTCTGCCGCTGGCGTAGGCCGATTGCTGCCCAGGCGCACCCTGCGCGGCACAGGGCTGCACCGGCAGGACAATGGCCGCAAGGGCAAACGCCCCGAACACTGCCACCTGGATACTAGCCGTCACGCGTCGGAGGCGCGCTCCCAAATAGGCCAAAGCCATTCTCCAGAACCATACAGCTTGACGCACGGCCTCGCAAGAACGATTGCGGAACACTCCTGCCCTCCGCGAGCATCGCCCCAACGTTGCGCGCGCATGACACGCGGCAGATCACACGTTGAAACGGAAATGGATGATGTCGCCGTCCTTGACAACGTACTCCTTGCCTTCGAGGCGAAGCTTGCCGGCCTCGCGGCACTTGGCTTCGCTGCCGTAGCGGATGAAATCATCGTAGTGCATGACCTCAGCGCGGATGAAACCACGCTCGATGTCGCTGTGGATCTTCCCGGCCGCCTTGACCGCGGTGGTGCCGCGCTTGATGGTCCAGGCACGCACCTCGTCTTCGCCGCTGGTGAGGAAGCTGATTTGGTCGAGGAGCTCGTATGCCGCGGTGACGAAACGGTCGCGTGCCGGTGCCTTCACCCCGATGTCATCGAGGAACGCCTGGCGGTCGTCCGGCTCCAGCCCAGCGATCTCCATCTCGATTTGTCCCGACAGCATCAGTCCAGTGAGCCCCTCGGCTTCGAGCCACGCGGCAACGGCACTGGGTACGGGGGCATGCACGTCTGCCTCGCTGACGTTGAGCAGCACCATGAGCGGCCGGCGGGAGAGAAAGCCGAAACCGGCGAGCGCGACCGCGTCCTCGGCCGACCATTCCACGCGCCGCAACGGCCGTTCCTCATCGAGCCTCGCCTTGCAGCGCTCGAGCAGCGCCCGCTCGTGCTCTTTGCCTTTTTCCTTTTGCAGTCGTTCCAGGCGCTTTTCGATCAATCCCAGGTCGGCCAGCAACAGCTCGCTCTTGAAGTTCGCCAGGTCGCGCACGGGGTCGGGTGACGCATCCGTGACTTCGTCAGTAACGCCGCGCACCACCTGCACCAGCGCGTCGCTCTCGCGCATCTGCGTAAGCGTGGCGGTGTCCAGCGCACTGCTGCTGCGCCCCTCCTCACCCGCAAGATGTGGGGCGGGGAAATCGACAAAGACGATCTCGGCGTACGTCGTTTTGCGTGGATGAAAGATCGCGCTCAGCCGGTCGACGCGCGGGTCGGGAACCTTGATGGTGCCGAGGTGGACCTTCCCGGGCTCGGTAAAACCACCGACCTCGGCGTGCTGCCCGGTCAGGGCGTTGAACACTGTGGTCTTGCCGCTACGGAGAAATCCCGCGATGCCAACTTTCATGGGAATGAGCCCTCAGCTGTCAGCTTTCAGCCTTCAGCTTCTGAACGAACGGCGATTCTCTAGGGTCCCGCATCTTCCTCTGAAGCTGACAGCTGATTGCTGACAGCTGAACTCTGGCCGTCAGGCCTTCTTCTCCACCCGCGCCTGGATCCTCAAGCGCAGTGCGTTGAGCCGAATGAAGCCTTCCGCATCGGCTTGTTGATAAACGGCGTCCTCTTCAAAGGTTGCGATGTCCGGACGATACAGCGAACGCGGCGACTTGCGCCCCGCAATGATGATGTTGCCTTTGTACAGCTTCAGGCGCACGGTGCCGCCAACCGGGCGCTGCGCCTCGTCGAACGCGGTCTGCAGCATGCGCCGTTCAGGTGAGAACCAGTACCCGTAGTACACCATCTCGGCGTAGCGCGGGATGAGGGAATCGCGCAGGTGCAGGACTTCACGATCCAGCGTCAGCGACTCCAACGCCCGATGGGCCACGTGTATGATCGTGCCGCCAGGGGTCTCGTACACGCCGCGCGACTTCATGCCGACGTAGCGGTTCTCGACCAGGTCCACGCGCCCGATACCGTGTCGGCCGCCGATGGTATTCAACCGCGCCACCAGCGCCGCGGGCGACAGACGATCACCATTGACGGCGACGGGATTGCCGGCTTCAAAGTCGATCTCAACGTACTCGGGTTTGTCCGGCGCCTTTTCCGGCGAGACGGTCAGCAGGAACATGTCGTCGTGCGGCTCGCGCCACGGGTCCTCGAGAATCCCGCCTTCATAACTGATGTGCAGCAGGTTGCGGTCCGAGCTGTACGGCTTCTCCGCCGTCACCGGAATCGGAATACCTCTGCTTTCCGCAAAGGTGATCAGCTTCGAGCGTGAGTTCAGATCCCATATACGCCAGGGGGCGATGACGCGAATGTCGGGCTGCAAGGCGTAATACGTCAACTCGAAGCGCACCTGATCGTTGCCCTTCCCGGTGGCGCCATGCGCCACGGCGTCGGCGCCTTCCGCCGCGGCAATCTCGACCTGGCGTTTCGCGATCAGGGGCCGCGCAATGGAGGTGCCCAGCAAATACGTGCCTTCGTAGACCGCGTTGGCCCGCAGCATGGGGAAGACGAAGTCCCGGGCAAACTCCTCACGCAGGTCCTCGATGTAGACCTTGCTGGCGCCGCCGGCCTTGGCCTTACCTTCCACTGGTGTCAGCTCTTCCCCCTGGCCGAGGTCGGCGCAGAAGGCGATGATCTCGGCGCCGTACGTATCGATCAGCCACCGGAGGATCACCGAGGTGTCGAGGCCGCCGGAATAGGCGAGAACGATCTTCTTCGGGTTGTCAGTCATCTGTTCAATCCTGTGAACGGGTGAGCCGGTCAGCCGGTATGCCGGTGCGCCAGTCCACACTGTTCGCCAACCGGTGCACTGGCGGACCGGCACACTGGTGCACTCATCGATGTGTCTTCACCTTGTCGCTGAGCCAGACCATGATGGCCTTCTGGATGTGCAGCCGGTTCTCGGCCTGGTCGAAAACGATCGAGTGCGGCCCTTCGATCACGTCGTCGGTGATCTCTTCGCCGCGGTGTGCCGGCAGGCAGTGCATGACGACCGCATCGGGGCTCCCGAGTTGCAACAAGGACGCATTGATCTGGTAGTCGGCAAAGTCCCGGCGTCGCTTCTCGGTCTCACTCTCCTGGCCCATGCTGGTCCACACGTCGGTATAGAATACCTCCGCCCCGCGTGCCGCCGCCGCGGCATCGTGGGTGACGGTCACTCGCGCGCCGGCGGCGCGTGCAGCTTCCAGGGTGAGTGCATCGGGCTCGTACCCCGGCGGCGATGCCAAGATGAACTCGAAATGAAACTTGGCGGCCGCGTCAATCCAGGAGTTGGCGACATTGTTGGCGTCGCCGACGAAGGCGATGCGCAAACCGTCCAGCCGCCCGCGCTTCTCGATCAAGGTGAAGCAATCGGCCAGTACCTGACACGGATGAAGGCGATCGGAGAGTCCGTTGATGACCGGCACGCCCGCATGCCGCGCCAGTTCGACCAGCGTGGTGTGGAAATAGGTGCGGGCCATGATCAAGTCCACCCAGCGTTCCAGGTTGCGTGCGATATCCGCAACCGATTCCCGTTGGCCCAACTGGATGTCTTGCGGCGTCAGATAGACCGGCCTACCGCCGAGCTGGCCCATGCCGATCTCGAACGTCACGCGGGTACGCAGGCTCGGCTTCTCGAAAATCATCGCCAGCGATTTGCCGGCCAGCAGCGCCGGCTGCTTGCCCGCCTTGAGGTCGCCTTTGAGCCGCGCCGCAAGATGCAGGATCTCCTCCAGCTCGCCGCGGCCGAAGTCGGCAAAACTCAGGAAGTCGCGCTTCATTGTTTCAGCACGCGGTCGACGATGTCGAGGGCACGGTCGATCTCATACTGTGCCACGATCAACGGCGGAGAGAAGCGTAGCACCTTCTCCGCCGTGCAGTTGATGAGCAGGCCGGCATGGCGGCAGGCATCGACCACCGGGGCCCCCGGCCCATCGAGCTCGACGCCTACCAGCAGGCCTTCCCCGCGTACGTCGCGGATGCGCGGCGACCGCATCTGCAACTCCCGCAAGCGGGCACGCAGGTAGTCGCCTTGGACCCGGCAATTCGCCAGTACCCCTTCTTCGATGAGGACGCGCATCACCGCCACGGCCACCGCACAGGTGAGGGCGTTGCCACCAAACGTGGAGCCGTGGGCGCCGGTGGTGAAACTGACCGCGAGCTTATCCGTCGCCAGCATGGCCCCGATCGGCACCCCGGCGCCGAGACCTTTGGCCAGGGTCATGATATCCGGCGTGATACCGCTCTGCTCGTAGGCGAACAGCGTGCCCAAGCGGCCCATGCCGGTTTGCACCTCGTCCAGAATGAGCAGCAAGCCGTAGCGATCGCACAGCCCACGCACGCGCCGCAGGTAGTCCGGGTGGGGAACGACGATGCCGCCCTCGCCTTGCAGCGGTTCGATCATCACCGCAATCGTGCGTGCCGAGATCGCCGCTTCGAGCGCCTCGACATCGTTGTAGGGAAAATAGCGAAAGCCTTCCGGCAGCGGTTGGAAGCCCAGCCGGACCTTTTCCTGGCCCGTGGCGGTGATGGTGGCGATGGTGCGGCCGTGGAACGAGCCCAGCGCCGTGAGGATCTCGAAGCGTCCGTCACCGTGCTCAGCGCCGTACTTGCGGGCCAGCTTGATCGCGGCCTCGTTGGCCTCGGCGCCGCTGTTGCAGAGGAAGACCCGGTCAGCAAAGGAATGCGTGCACAGCGACTCCGCCAGTAGCGCTTGCGGCTCGCTGTGATGCAGGTTGGACACGTGCAGGATCTTTTGCGCTTGCTCCACGATGGCACGGGTCACGCTGGGATGGGAATGGCCGAGCGAAGCCACCACCGTGCTGGCGAAGAAGTCGAGATACTCTTTCCCGTCCGCATCCCACACCCGGCAGCCCTGGCCGCGTACGAGTGCGATTGGCGCACGAGGATAGAGCGGGAACAAGTATCGGTTGTTCCGCGCGATGATCTCTTCGTTGGTCATTGCGGGCACCTTCCCCCTTCGAAAAAGGGCACCGACCTCACCCCTTGCTCCTCAGGCTTTGGACCTTGGCCTTTGCACCCTGGACTTTGGTTGTCGGGCCACGACCGTGCGCGCGCACCACCTCGGTGCCGACCCCTTCCTTCGTAAAGATTTCGAGCAGCACGGCATGACGGACCCGGCCGTCGATGATGTGTGTTTTCTTGGCCCCGCCACGCAAGGCTTCGATACAACATTCGACCTTCGGGATCATCCCTTGCGAAATCACGCCTTCGTCGATGAGTTGCAGCGCGCGGTCCACGCCCAGGGTGGACAACACATTGCCGTTGCCATCGCGGATGCCTTCGACATCCGTGAGCAGGATGAGCTTCTCGGCGCGCAGCGCCTCCGCCATCTCGCCGGCGACCAGATCGGCGTTGATATTGTACGTCTCGCCCCGTTCCCCCACGCCGATGGGCGCGATTACCGGAATGAAACCGCTGCGATCGAGGGACTCGATGACCTGCGGGTTGATGGCGCGCACCTCCCCCACCAAACCGATGTCCACCCTGCCCACCCCGGCTTCTTCCGACTCCACCGTGAGTTTCTTGGCCAGAATCAGTTCGCCGTCCTTCCCCGACAGGCCGACGGCACGGCCGCCGTGATGGTTGATGAGGTTCACTATCTCCTTGTTGATCTTGCCCCCCAGCACCATCTCGACGACGTCCATGGTCTGCTGATCGGTGACGCGCATGCCCCGCACGAACTGCGACTCGATGCCCAGCTGTTTCAAAAGCTGGCCGATCTGTGGACCGCCGCCGTGCACGATCACCGGGTTGATGCCGATGAACTTCAGCAGCACGATATCCTGGGCGAAGCTTTCCTTCAGCTGCTCGTCGACCATGGCGTGGCCGCCGTACTTGATGACCATGGTCTTCCCCGAATAGCGCCGGATGTACGGCAGCGCATCGAGGAGCACCTCTGCCTTGGCGATCAGCTTCTCCATTTATCTCGGCCTGGCCTCGCGTCGATAGTCGACAGTGGAGAGTCGACAGTGTTCGGACACTGCCTGCATCGGTTCCTAGTTCTCACTCCCACCATGGACTATTGACTATCAACCTTTGACTATCAACTGTCCTCTCAGAGAATGTAGCGCGACAGGTCTTCGTTCTTGACGATGTCGTCGAGTTTGGTGTGTACCTGCTGTGCATCGATGACCACCTCACGGCCGCCCATTTCCGGCGCTTCGAACGACAGCGACTCCAGCAAGCGTTCCATCACCGTGTGCAGGCGCCGGGCGCCGATGTTCTCCGTATTCTGATTGACCTCGGCGGCGATGGCGGCGATCTCCACGATGGCGTCGTCGGTGAACGTCAGCCGCACTCCTTCAGTGGCCATCAAGGCGACGTACTGCTTGATCAGCGCGTTCTGGGGCTCGGTGAGGATGCGGACGAAGTCCTCGCGCGTCAGCGGTTCCAACTCGACGCGGATCGGGAAGCGGCCTTGGAACTCCGGGATCAGGTCGGAAGGCTTGGTCATGTGAAAGGCGCCCGAGGCGATGAACAGAACGTGGTCGGTGCGTACCATGCCGTACTTGGTGCTGACGGTACTGCCCTCCACGATCGGCAGCAGATCGCGCTGAACGCCCTGGCGTGACACGTCCGGGCCGAGTGCACCTTCGCGGCCGGCAATCTTGTCGATCTCGTCGATGAAGATGATGCCCGACTGCTCGACGCGACGGACGGCCTCCTTGGTCACCACTTCCATGTCCACCAACTTGTTCGCTTCTTCCTGTGTCAGGGTGTCCAAGGCCTCCGGAATGTGGACCCGCTGTTTCTTGGTCTTCTTCGGCATCAGATTGGAAAACAGGTCCTTCAGGTGGAACTCCATCTCCTCCATGCCTTGGGGGGTAAACACCTCGACCATCGGCATCGCGGCTTTACTGACTTCCAGCTCCACCACACGGTCATCAAGCTGCCCCTCGCGCAGCATGCGGCGCAGTTTGTCGCGGGTCGCGGCCGTCGACTCCTCCATTGGCCCGGCGGGAGGCAGTTGCTCGCCGATGGCCTGAACGCGGCGCTCGGCAACCTGCACGGGTGGCAGCAGTAGATCGAGCACGCGCTCCTCGGCCAGCTCGCATGCCCGCAGCCTCACCTTCTCCTGCTCCTCGTCCTTCACCATCTTGACGGCCAGGTCCGTGATGTCGCGAACCATCGATTCGACGTCGCGTCCCACGTACCCAACCTCGGTGAACTTCGACGCCTCCACCTTCAGAAACGGCGCCTGTGCGAGTTTCGCCAACCGGCGCGAGATCTCCGTCTTTCCCACGCCCGTAGGACCGATCATGATAATGTTCTTCGGCGCAATCTCTTCGCGCAACTCTTCCGGCACCTGCTGCCGCCGCCAGCGGTTGCGCAGCGCCACGGCGACCGCGCGTTTGGCGTCGCGCTGACCGACGATATAGCGGTCCAGCTCTGAAACGATCTCCCGAGGTGTCATCTGGCTCATTCGCTTATTTAGGTATCATGATCGAGCAGCGATGCAACCGGCGGCCGAGCCAGGGGTAGTCCGTAGTGGGTCGTCAGTAGTCGATCGTTCGAAGTTGAGAGCCCATGGCCCAGAAGTCTCGGCCTATGAACTATCGACGACCGACTCTTGACTATCGACTGCCGTTTACAGCTCGTCGATGACCAACTGATCGTTGGTATAGACGCAGATCGCGGCGGCCTCCCGCATGGCCTCTTCGGCTATGGTGCGCGCGTCGAGGTCGGTGTGCCTCATCAACACCCGCGCCGCGGCCAGCGCGTAGTTGCCTCCGGAACCGATGGCGATGACGTTGTCATCCGGCTCGATGACGTCGCCGCTGCCGGAGAGCACCAGCAAGGCGTCGTGATCGGCGGCAATCAGCAAGGCCTCCAGCCGCCTGAGCACCCTGTCCGTGCGCCAGTCCTTCGCCAGCTCGACGGCGGCGCGCCGCAGGTTGCCGCCATGCTGCTCCAGCTGTTTCTCGAACTTGTCGAACAGACTGAAGGCGTCGGCGCTGGCACCGGCGAAGCCGGCAATCACCTTGCCGTTATAGATACGACGGACCTTGCGGGCGGTGCGTTTCATCACCGTGCCGCCCATGCTGACCTGGCCGTCACCGGCCATGACCACCTTGCCCTTATGGCGCAAGGCCAGGATGGTGGTGCTGCGAATGGTCCGGTCCGGCTCGTGTGCTTGTGTCATAGGATTCTCGGTGTTCAGCATTCAGCTATCAGCTTTCAGCCGTCAGCTGAAGGGATCGCAGAGCTGAACGCTGATGGCTGACCGCTGATAGCTTCTTCACGCCCTTGGATGCGCCTTGTCATAGACGCTCATCAGTTGATCGAGGTTGACGTGGGTATACTTCTGTGTGGTCGACAGCGTGGCGTGCCCCAGCAGCTCCTGGATGGCGCGGAGATCGGCGCCGGCGTTGAGCAGATGCGTCGCAAAACTGTGCCGCAACGCGTGCGGGCTCGCCTTGGTCGCCAGGCCGCTCACGACCACGTAGCGCTCCACCATGCGCGCCACGCTGCGCGTCGTCAGTCGGCTGCCTCTCCGGTTCAGGTACACGGCCTTGTCATCGCGCAACCGGCGCGGGCACAGATCAGCCAAACCTCCCCGGTACACGGCCAGCGCCGCCAGCGCTTTGCGCCCGATCGGCACCAGGCGTTCCTTGCCCCCTTTGCCGCGCACACGCACGAGCTCGAGAGAGGCGTCGATGTCGGGCCAATCCAACCCGATCAATTCGCTCACGCGCAGGCCGCAGGAATAGAGCACCTCGAGCAGCGCGCGGTCACGCAGCCCGACGGGCGTGTCCCTGGGCGGCGCCTCCAGCAACCGGAACATGTCGTCGACGGTAAGATGCACCGGAAGCTGCTGCTCCTTCTTCGGCGTCGCCAGTCCCGCCGTTGGGTCGCGCTCAATGACACCGCAGCGCAGCAGGTAGCGGAAGAATCCTTTCGCCGCGGACAACTTGCGGCCGACGGAGCTTTTGCGGTTCCGGCGCAGCAAGGCAGCCATGAATCCACGGATGGCCACCTGATCGACGCGATCCGGGGCGATGTCGTCACCGGCGTCGTTCAGCCCGAGCCGGCGCTGGAGCAGGAAGGCGTGCAGCTGGCGCAGGTCGCTGGCGTAGTTGCGCACGGTGTGCGGCGAGGCGTTTTCCTCCACCACCAGCGCCCGTTTGAATTCTGCGATCCGCGTCAGCATGCCTTCCAGCGTCGAGCACACCTATGCTATCAACCCCTCCGTGCAGCGGCAAGGAAACGGGCGGCGTAGCGCGATTTACCTATGGGGTATGATCAAGCGCCATAAGCCATATGCCACAAGCCATATGCCAGCTGGGTGATGGAACGCGTCTGTCATCACTGCGGCCACGACATCGGCCCGGCTGAGCGGATCGGCCGGCGTGACGCCTGCCTACACTGCCGCGCCGACCTCCACTGCTGCTTGAACTGTACCTTCTACGAGCCGAACGCCAACAACCAGTGTCGCGAGCCGCAATCCGAGCGGCAAGTCGACAAAGCCGTGGGGAACTTCTGCGATTACTTCGGTTTCCGCATCGCACGGCCCGCGAAGGTGAAGGGCACCGACGCCGCCCGTGCCCGGCTCGACGGCTTGTTCGCCAAGAAGAAATGATAACCCAAGCCCTCGGAGGGCGGCGACCACCCGCTGCTCAGGCAGCCCGCAGGAGGTCTCCAACTTCGAAGAGTTCGATTGATGGCGCGCCCGGCAGCGGTTGCCTCCTACAAAAGCTTCACGCGGCACCGCTTGGCTGCTGCGCGCAGCGGGCCGTCCTTACACGCGAGCGGGAGTTTCTTTCGTAGCGCAAGCTCCAGATAGGCCGCATCATAGATGCTCAGTCCCTGCCGCGACGCGAGCTCGGACAGCCTGGTGAAGGCGAGCGAGGCCATCTCGTGATCGAGCGCAACCGAGAGCTGCGCGAGGGCCGCGAGCGCCGTTCCGCGTTCCTCCTCGGTGAGCTTGCCGCGGCGGACGAGAACGAGCAGCGCGTTCGCGGTCTCCAGCGGCCACAGGGCGGGGGCCTGGACTACGGCCCCGTCGCAGAGGGCTTGGAGGAGAGCTTGCGAGCCGCTCGTGGCCTGCGCGGGATGCACCCAAGCGACGCCGATCGAGGCATCGACGATGAAATCCTGGGTCACAGCCGGCCTTCTTCGATTGCCGACCGGACCTCCGCGTCGGAAAGCGAGCGCCTGCCCTTCGTGCGCGCTCTGATCCGTCCCTGGAGCTGCCGCAGCTCGGCAACGCCCTGCCGGACCGCGCTCAGCTTTCGTCCTCCCTCGGGAACCATTCTCGCAACCGGCTTGTCATGGCGAGTCACAACGATCTCCTCTCCGCGCGCCACGCGGTCGAGTAGCTTGCCGAACCGGTTCTTTGCCTCCAATGCAGTTACGGTGATCATGCGCCAGGCTCAGAATAGCTAGTGAATGGCTATTCTACAAGCGCGGAGGGGGGCGTTCTCCCTGATCTACTCCGCCCGAGGATCTTCATCCGGCGCGAAGACCTCAATATGCAATCGGCAATCGTCCTACCTCCCCTGAAACTTCGGCTCGCGTTTCTCCATCATCGCCGTGACGCCCTCGCGGGCGTCGGCCGTGGTGAACGTGAGGCCCTGGTTGAGCGCCTCGTAATCGAGCATATCCTCCAACGTGTGCTGCACCCCTCGGTAGATCGATTTCTTTACCAGGCGCACGGCAACCGGCGCCGCCGCGGCGATTTCCCGGGCGAGGGAGTGCACCGCCTTGTCGAGCTCGTCTCGCGGCACCACGTGGTTGATCAGCCCCAGCCGTTCGCCTTCGATCGCATCAATCACGCGGCCCGAGAACAGCAGTTCGCAGGCACGGGCGGTTCCGATCAAGCGCGGGAGGAAGTAGGTGGCGCCCATGCCGGGATGGAGACCGAGTTTGGTGAACGTCATCCCCAGCTTGGCATCGGCCGCCGCGATGCGGATATCACAGGCGAGCGCGACGCACAGGCCGGCACCGACGGCGTGGCCGTTGATGGCGGCGATGGTCGGCACCGGCAGATTGCGAATCGTCAGGAAGCGGGCATAGAACTCGCGAGGCGAGCCCAGCATGCTGGGAGCGCTGGCGTCGGAACGGGCGCCCGTGTCTTGGGCGATCATGCCGAGGTTGCCTCCGGAGCTAAAAGCCTTTCCGGTCCCGGTGAGGACGACGACGCGAACCGAGTCATCGCCGCGGATTTCCTCGACGGCGCGAATGACTTCTTCGCCCATCGCCGGCGTCATGGAATTGCGCGTCTCGGGCCGGTTGAACGCCAGTGTGACAATGCCGGCGTCCCGGGTGACGCGGATGTGCTCATAGCTCATGCGTTTCTCCTCTCACCGGCCTTGTAGCCGGCTGGCCGCTGGCAGTCAAAATTGACCCCATCGACGGCAGGGGGTACGGTTGGAGCCGGGACGATGGGCAAACTTGGTTGGGCTGCGATTGTGGTCGTCTTGGTGGGGGTGGTGCTCGTGGCCGTGGCCGCTCTGTCGCTCAGCCGCATCATCGCCCACAACCGCGACGGCATCCTCCGGCAGGCAGGCTTGATCGTCGGACGTGATGTCGCCGCCGACCGCATCGCGCTGAGCCTGTGGGGCGGCATCGGCGTACGGGTCGATCACATCCGCGTCGCCGATGACCCGCAGTTCAGCACCTCTGATTTCGCGCGGGCCGAGGCGGTGATTGCCCACGCCAAGCTGTTGCCGCTGTTACGTGGACGCCTGGAAGTTGACCGCTTCGATCTCCGACAACCAGAGGTTCATCTGATCCGGGATACCGCCGGCCGCTGGAACTATCAGAGCATCGGCCGTCCCACACCGAGCACCAACTCTGAGCCCAGCAGCAAGCCGGCAGCCGCCGGCGTGTCGCCGGAGCAGCTTCCCTTCATTCTCGGCCGGGCCAACATCGAGGCAGGCAGTCTCTCCGTCACCGACCGCAGCCAGAACCCCGCGCCAACGACGACCATCAGGCAGCTCGATCTCACTGTTGGCGATATCGGCGACGCCGCGCCGGTCCACTTCAAGCTCACGGCTGCCTTGCAGGCAGATACCCAAAACGTCCACGTGCAGGGAGCTGTCGGTCCTTGGGCCAACCCAGCCGCGATTCCACTCCAACTCGACGGCTCCCTCGGCCCCTTTGGCCCTCAGAAGATTGGCATCGAGGCGCTACATCTCGATGCCGTACTCACGCCGGGGAGCCTGCAGGTTTCCCAACTCGATGGCCACGCCTTCGACGGCTCCGTCAAACTCTCGGGACAGGTTCCGCTACGCGGGGACGGCGAAATGACGCTGAAGGGAGAGCTGACGAAGATCGCCATCGCTGAGCTGCTGCGGCTCAGCAGCGGAGATGCGCCGCTGCAGATCCAGGGAACAGGTTCCCTGCAACTGAATCTTCACGCCGCAGGCATGTCACCCGAGGCGATTCGTTCCAGTCTCCGGGGCCAGGTTGCCGGCGACATCCAGGATGCCGTCATCAAAAACTTCAACCTGGTCAATGATGTTCTGGGCCGCCTCACCGATCTGCCGAAGATTGGAGAACTGGTGTCCCGCAACGTCAAACCGAAATACTCCCGGCTATTCTCAGAACCCGACATGCGATTCCAAACCCTCCACGCCACCTTTCAGATCGCCGACCAACGGATGCGCACGGACGATCTCGCCATCGTCGCCACCGACTACGGGGCACGTGCCGCTGGCTGGATCGACTTTGAGGGAGAGACGGATCTTTTGGGAACGCTCTCGATGTCGAAAGCGTTCAGTCGTGATGTGGTCGCTGACATCAGGGAAGCGAAATACCTCCTCGACGAGGGCGAGCAACTTGCCTTCCCCTTCCGTCTGCGCGGCAAGCTCGGCGCGGCCAAGCCGCAGCCAGACACCCGCTACTTGCTCTCGCGGCTGGCTCAGGGGATCGTCCCCGGAGGCGTGACAGGACTGCTGGGGAAACTACTCGGCGCAACACCAGGGCCCGCAGGGAAGCCGAAGCCCGACGAACCAGGGACCCCACTCGAGCAAAAACTGCGCAAACTATTTGGCCGGTGAGGCGCCACTTCGCCGACACGCTCATGGCTGGCCCCGCTCCGGCGCCGGCGCGGCAATAAGGTGAAGCACGGCTGGGGTAACGACTTGCCGCGCATTAGACAAAGTGCTTTAAGCTCCCCGAGTTCGTTAGCGGCCAGACATATCGCGCCAGTGGACCTGAAGGAGAGATTTCATGAGAGATGTGGCGATCGTCGGTGCCGGAATGACCCGATTTGGAAAATTCCTGGAACGCAGCATGAAGGACCTGGCTCGCGAGGCGGTGCAGGCCGCTTTGAAGAGCGCTGGGGTGGAACAGCAGGCGCTTCAAGCGGCAGTGGTGGGGAACGCCATGGCGGGGTTGGTGACCGGGCAAGAGTGCATCCGCGGCCAAGTCGTCCTGCGTGACATGGGCATCGGCGGCATTCCGATCGTGAATACCGAGAATGCCTGCGCCAGTTCCTCGACCGCGTTTCACCTGGCCTGGCTGTACATCGCCTCCGGCATGTACGACGTGGTGCTCGCCCTCGGCATGGAGAAACTGTACCACGAGGACAAGACGGTCTCGTTCAAGGCCATCGGCAGCGCCGTGGACGTCGAATTCGTGCAGCAGATCATGGCCGCCATGAAGGCCTCCAAGTCGTCGAGCCAGGGCAAACCCGGTGAGCCGGGCAAGTCGCGCAGCATGTTCATGGACTTTTACGCCATGTTTGCCCGGGCACACATGGAGAAGTATGGCACCACCAAGGAGCAGTTCGCCAAGATCGCCGTCAAGAACCATTACAACGGCAGCCTCAACCCCCACGCCCAGTACCAGCACGCCTGCAGCTTGGAGGAAGTGTTGGCCTCGCCCGTGGTGGCCGAGCCCCTGACCCGGCTCATGTGCTCGCCTATCGGCGACGGCGCCGCGGCGGTGATCCTCACTGCGGCCGACCGCGCCGCGCGCTACACGGCCAAGCCGGTACATGTGCGTGCTTCGGTATTGGTGTCGGGTGAGGACCCCGAACCAGACAAGCCCGGAATCACCACACGCGCCGCGCGCAAGGCGTATGAAATGGCCGGCATCGGCCCGCGCGATATCAACGTTGCCGAGGTGCACGACGCCTCCGCACCGGCCGAGTTGGTCATCTGCGAGGAGCTGGAATTCTGCCAGCCGGGAGAAGGTGGCAAGCTGATCGACGATGGGGTGACCACGATCACTGGCCGCTTGCCGGTGAATCCGAGCGGCGGCCTGCTCTCCAAAGGGCACCCGGTCGGTGCCACCGGCGTGGCGCAGATCTCCGAGATCTTCTGGCAGCTGCGCGGCGAGGCGGGCAAGCGGCAAGTAGCGAATGCGAAGGTTGGATTGACGGAAAACGGTGGCGGGATGGTGCGCAACGAGGCGGCGGCGCTGTCGGTGCACATCCTGTCGCTCTAGGTGAGGCAACTGCTCATTCAACGCTGAGGAGAGGAAAGCGATGGCACGGAAGAAGATTGCATTGATAGGAGCGGGAATGATCGGCGGCACCCTGGCGCACCTCTGCGCCCTGAAGCGCCTGGGGGATGTCGTCTTGTTCGATGTCATCGAGGGCGTGCCGCAAGGCAAGGCGCTCGATCTGCTGGAGGCGGCGCCGATTGAGGGTTTCGACGTGTCGATCGTCGGCACCAACTCCTACGAACAGATCACTGGGGCCGATGTGTGCATCGTCACCGCCGGCGTGCCGCGCAAGCCCGGCATGAGCCGCGACGATCTGTTGTCGATCAACACCAAGATCATGCGGGACGTGGCAACCAACGTCCGCGAGCGTGCGCCCGGAGCCTTTGTCATCGTCATCACCAACCCGCTCGATGCCATGGTCACCGCCATGAAACGCCTCACGGGTTTCCCCAAGCAGCGCGTCGTTGGCCAAGCCGGGGTGTTGGATTCCGCGCGCTACCGGACGTTCGTGGCGATGGAGTTGGGGGTGTCGGTCGAGAGCGTGCACGCCCTTGTCCTCGGCGGCCATGGCGATGACATGGTGCCGATCCGCAGCCACTGCAACGTCGCCGGGGTGCCGGTGGAGCGACTCATCAAGCCTGACCGGTTGGAGGCCATCGAGAAGCGGGTACGCAACGCCGGCGGCGAGATCGTCAATCTGCTCAAGACCTCCGCCTTCTACTCGCCCGCCCATGCCGCCATCCGTATGGCCGAGGCGTATCTCTTCGACAAGAAGGAAGTGCTGCCGTGCGCCGCCCTGCTGGAGGGCGAGTATGGCGTGAACGGGTTCTACGTCGGCGTGCCGGTGCAGATCGGCGCCGGCGGTGTGGAGCGCGTGATCGAAATCGACCTGACGCCTGCCGAGCGCGAGGCGCTCAAGGGCTCCGTGGAACATGTGCGGGAACTGGTGCAGGCTACCGAACGTTTCCTAAGCGCCAGCTAGAAGGCCGACTTCTCCGACGGACTGGACAATTTCATTTGTTGTGGCACCACGCGGCGTGCTTATTAACGGCGTAGCCTAAGGGGAGAGTAATGGATCGCGATCGCATGCATCTCTTACTGCGGCGTCTGCATTCACTGGCGGGAATCCTTCCGATCGGTGCCTATCTGCTGGCGCACATTTTTCTGGAAAACTCCTTCGTTCTCGGCGGACCCAAGCGCTTCAACTTGCTGGTGGAGGCGATTGCCCAGATCCCGACGGCCGTCTTGCTGGGCACGGAGATTCTCGTGCTCTGGGCGCCAATCATCTTCCATGGCGTCTACGGCCTGGTCATTCTCCGTTCGGCCGACATCCCCAATGCGCTGCACTACGACTACACCAACAGCTACCTGTACGTGCTGCAGCGGGTCACCGGGGTCATCGCCTTCTTCTTTATCGGCTTCCACGTCTACACCACGCGCCTGGCGTACTATTTCTACGGCACCGAGATCACCTACGACTTCATGCACAGCTACATGAGCAACCCGGTCTGGTTCGCGGTGTACGTCGTCGGGGTGCTGTCGGCAATCTTCCATTTCACCAACGGCATCTGGACGTTTTGCGTGACCTGGGGCATCACCATTGGCGCGGCGGCGCAGAGGATGATGCAGCTGGCCAGCGTGGCGTTGTTTGTCGTCATGACCTTTACGGGAATGGCGATTCTGGTGGCTTTCCGTTAGGCGAGCGCGCCGTGAAAGGGCAGGCACTCATGGGGTGTGTATATGTCTGAAGAAAGATTAATTGTGGTCGGCGGCGGGCTGGCCGGCCTGATGACGACGATCAAGATCGCCGAGATGGGCGTGCCCGTGGACGTGTTTTCATTCGTTCCGGTCAAGCGTTCCCACTCCGTCTGCGCCCAAGGCGGCATCAACGCCGCGGTGAACTGGAAGGGCGAAGGCGACTCACCGTGGGAGCATTTCGACGACTCAATCTACGGCGGCGACTTTCTCGCCAATCAGCCGCCGGTCAAAGCGATGTGCGAAGCAGGGCCCTCGATCGTGTTCCTCCTCGATCGCATGGGAGTCCCCTTCAGCCGCACCGCCGAAGGGCTGCTGGATTTCCGCCGCTTCGGCGGCACCAAGTACAACCGGACGGCTTTCGCTGGCGCCACCACGGGACAGCAACTGCTTTACGCGCTCGACGAGCAGGTTCGCCGGTACGAGGTGGCGGGATTGGTCCGCAAGTTCGAGTACTGGGAATTTCTCTCTGCGGTCCTTGACGCGACCGGGCAATGCTGCGGCATCACCGCGCTCGATCAGCGTTCCATGGAGGTCCATACGTTCCCGGCCAATGCGGTCCTGCTGGCTACGGGCGGCCCCGGAATCGTCTTCGGCAAGAGCACGAATTCCAGTGTCAACACCGGCGTGGCGGCCGGCACCGTGTACCAGCAGGGCGCCTTTTACGCCAACGGCGAGTTTATCCAGGTCCACCCCACCGCCATCCCGGGCCAGGACAAGCTGCGCTTGATCTCCGAGTCGGTCCGGGGCGAAGGCGGCCGGGTCTGGACCTATCGCGATGGCAAGCCGTGGTACTTCCTCGAAGACATGTATCCGGCCTACGGCAACCTGGTGCCGCGCGACATCGCCACACGCGCCATCTTCAAGGTCGTTTTCGAGATGGGTCTCGGCTTGGACGGCCAACCCATGGTGTACCTGGACGTTACACACATCGATGCCAAGACCCTCGATCGCAAGCTCGGCGGCGTCCTGGAAATTTACGAAAAGTTCATGGGTGATGATCCGCACAAGGTGCCGATGAAGATCTTCCCCGGCGTGCACTACTCCATGGGCGGGCTGTGGGTGGATTTCGACCACATGACCAACATCCCCGGCCTTTTCGCCGCCGGTGAGGTGGATTATCAGTACCACGGCGCCAATCGGCTGGGCGCCAATTCGTTGCTGTCATGCCTCTATGGTGGCCAGGTCGCCGGCCCCAACATGGTCCGCTATGCACGGGCACAATCCGCCAACGGCGGGCGCGACAAGGCCATGGCGCAGGAAAAGAAGCGGCAGGAGGAAGCTTACGCACGCCTGCGCCAGATGAACGGAAAGGAAAATGTTTTTGTGCTCGCCAAAGAGCTGGGCGACTGGATGACCACCAACGTCACGGTGATCCGCGACAACGCCAAGCTGCGTGCCACCGACAACAAGATCCTCGAATTGAAGGAGCGCTGGGCCAACATCGGTTTGCGCGACGCGTCGGATTGGACCAACCAGGAGCTCTCCTTCATCAAGCAGTTCCGCAGCATGCTGGAGCTGGCACGGGTGTTTACGCTGGGGGCGTTGAAACGCGACGAGAGCCGCGGCGCCCACTATAAGCCCGCGTTCCCCGAACGCGACGATGCCAATTTTCTGAAAACCACCAAGGCGCGGTGGAGTTCCGACGGGCCGGAATTCAGCTACGAGCCGGTCGACATCTCGCTGCTCAAGCCGCGCCCCCGGAAGTACGACGTCGATAAGACCGCTGCCTAGAGGAAACGGCATGGAAGCACGGATGATTCGCTTACACGTCAAACGCCAGGACAGCCCCAGCTCAAAGCCGTACTGGCAGGATTTCGAAATTCCATACAAGCCCCAGCACAACGTGATTTCGGTCCTCATGGAAATCCGGCGCAATCCCGTCACACGCGACGGCACGTCCACGACCGCGGTGGTGTGGGACGCCAGCTGCCTCGAAGAGGTGTGCGGGTCCTGCACCATGGTGATCAACGGCCGGGTGCGTCAGGCCTGCACCGCGCTCATCGACAAGTCCGAGCAGCCGATCGTGCTGGAACCGATGACCAAATTCCCGGTCGTGCGCGATCTGATGGTCGATCGCAGCCGCTTCTTCGAGGACCTGAAAAAGGTCCATGCCTGGATTCCGCTCGACGGCACCTACGACATCGGACCAGCGCCGCGCGTCTCTCCGGAAACGCAGGAGTTTCGCTACGCCCTGTCGCGCTGCATGACTTGCGGGTGCTGCCTCGAAGTCTGTCCACAGTACAACGACCATTCCCCATTCATGGGCGCCGCCATCATGTCACAGGTCGTGCTCTTCAACACCAACCCGACCGGGGCGATGAACAAAGACGAGCGTCTTCAAACCGTCATGGGAAACGGCGGCATCAGCGATTGTGGCAACGCGCAGAACTGCGTGAAAGCCTGCCCCAAGGACATTCCGTTGACGACGTCAATCGGCGAGCTGGGGCGCGAAACTACCATCAAAGCGTTCAGGGACCTGTTCGGTCGCTAGTGCCAAAGGGGAGAGGTTGCGGTCGATGAATATCCACGAATTTCAGGCGAAAGAGGTTTTGCGGCGCTTCGGTGTAGTGGTGCCGCGAGGAAAGGTGGCGACGACAGCGGACGAGGTCGCGGCCATTGCCCGCGAGCTCGGCTCCGTCTGCGTGGTGAAGGCGCAGATCCATGCCGGCGGACGCGGCAAGGCCGGCGGGGTCAAGGTGTGCAAGACGCCGGAAGAGGCGCGTGACTTCGCCCGCGGGCTGCTGGGCAAGACGCTGGTGACCCATCAGACCGGCCCTGCCGGCCGCGAAGTGCGCCGGGTGCTGGTCGAAGAAGGCTGTGCCATCGCGCGTGAGTTGTACCTCGGCATGGTGATCGATCGCGCCACCGGTTGGCCCACGCTCATGGCCAGTGCCGAGGGCGGGGTGGAGATCGAGGAGGTTGCCGCTCGCTCTCCCGAGAAAATTCTGCGCGAGCCGATCGACCCTGCGGTTGGTATCCAGGCTTTTCAGGGACGCAAGATCGCGTTCGGTATCGGCATTCCCAAGGAGTCCGTCAACAAGGCGGTGGCGTTCATCAACAGCCTGTATCAGGCGTTCGTGCAGTGCGACGCTTCGCTCGCCGAGATCAATCCCTTAGTGCTGACGAAGTCCGGTGACATTCTCGCCCTCGATGCCAAAATCTCCTTCGACGACAATGGTCTGTTCCGCCACGCCGACATCCGTGAACTGCGGGATATATCGGAGGAGGATCCCAAGGAGACCGAGGCCGCCAAACACGACCTCAGCTACATCTCGCTCGACGGCAACATCGCTTGCATGGTCAACGGCGCAGGGCTGGCGATGTCGACCATGGACATCATCAAGCAATACGGCGGCGAGCCGGCCAACTTCCTCGACGTCGGCGGTGGCGCCACCGCCGAAAAGGTCACGGCCGCATTCAAGATCCTGCTTTCGGACGCCAACGTACGGGCCGTCCTGGTCAATATCTTCGGCGGCATCATGAAGTGCGACGTCATCGCCAGCGGGATCGTCGAAGCGGCGCGGCAAATCCACCTTCAGGTACCACTCGTCGTCCGCCTTGAAGGCACCAACGTCGAGCGCGGAAAGAAGATCCTTTCCGACTCCAAGCTCAATATCGTCTCGGCGTCGGATATGGCCGATGCGGCGCAGAAAGTTGTCGCCGCCGCAGCTTCCCACTGAGCCTGCGGTAACTGCCCAGGCATTCTGTGGATAACGTGTGGACGGGAGCGCGCTGAGCCGTATCTGGCAAGGGCCAGCTTGAATTGCCCAGCCATTGTGCATGGCAACCGGCGGAAAACGACCAATGTTATCCGCTACTTCAGTCGATTTCTTCCGGTATTAGTTTCTTTCAAGGCCAATGCCGAGCGCTCCGCATTGGCAAAATGGCCAATGTTGATAAGACACCCTATAAGTCCTGTTTGAGGACGACGTCACCGGTGTCCGACGCTTCCTCTTTTAGCTCTCCGTTGAGGTACATCCGGGCGATCAGCTTCTTGCCAGTGAAGGGCGCTAAGGCGAACACGGCATGGATGCTGTCACGAGCACCATCAAGGAAGAAGATGCTCGGCGTTAGCCCGCCGATCAAGTGCGTGTTGAAGGCATCGCCGATGCTACCGTTGAAGGGCTTGCCAAAATCTCCAGAGTCACTGCCAGGTAACCCACAAGACGCAGCATTGTCAGACGGTACACAGACCTCGAACCGCACCTCGTTCGTGGCCGGTGCAGTGGCTGGACTGATGGTTCCGACGACAGCCGCATGAGCCGGTCCAGCACTATCCGCGGATGTGTCGGTCACGCCGGTCACGGAGAGTACAACGTGGATGTCGCGGCTACCCTCCTCGCTCACCGTAAAGGTGCCACCGTACGGCGGCGCGGCGTTCTCGAGAACGAAATCCACGTCGCCAGTCGCAGTGAAGGTAGCATTAGCAGGGAACGCGTGCTTCACGCCACCAGCAACCAGCTCCGCCGTGAATGTCGCGTCTAGATTGCCGCCACTGCTCGGCTTGCTCGGGTGGACCCTAAACCGTACCTCGGGAAACGACGTTGGCGCGGAACCCGTGGTGCCACAGCCGGCCGCCAGCATGGCCGCGAGGGCAGCAGTACAAATCCAATGCAGACAAGCGCGCTTCATCATGGGAGTTGCTGGCTTTCTGTCAGGATTTGCTGACGCGGTCAAGGCGTCGTGGCGAGAGGACGCGGCCTGCCGAAGCGGCGCTTCCCCCGAGCCTGCTCTCCAGCAGGAAAAGTTGGTACACTGGTGCCGATGACGCGCGCCGAGTTTGAAACGCTGGTCCGTGAGGCGCTCGACGACCTGCCCGACACATTCGCGCAACGTTTGGAGAATGTAGAGATCGTCATCGAAGACGAGCCGGATCCGCAGCTGCTACGCGGCCTGGGTCTGGATCCGCGGCGCGACACCTTGTTCGGCCTGTATCAGGGCGTGCCGCTGCATCTGCGAGGCATGAGTTACACCGGTGTGCTGCCGGACAAAATCAGCATTTTCTATGTGCCTTTGCTGCGCAGCTGCCGATCCCCCGAACGTATCCGCCAGCAGGTGCGGAGCACGGTGATCCACGAGATCGGCCACTTTTTCGGCCTCGACGACAAGACCATCCGCGATCTGGGCTACTGAAGCTCGCCTCCCGCCCGCCGCTGGCTCTGAGGTCTCGGTGTACATTGCGGTGTAGGGGCGCAGCAGGCTGCGCCTCTACGTCACGATGCCAAGCCGTACTTCTCCATCTTTCGATACAACCGTTGCCGATCGATTCCGAGGATACGTGCGGCTTCGTTCTTGTTTCCCGCACTGCGTTGCAGCGCGGCCAGAATGTTTCTCCTCTCCACTTCTTCTAGCGGCAGCGGCACGGCAGCCGGCGCCACCGGCGCCAAATCCTCCGCGCGCAGGACCGCGGGCGGCAGGTCCTTCAGCGTAATTTCCGGTTCCGACGACAGCGCGAAGGCGCGCTCGATGGCGTTCTGCAGCTCGCGGATGTTACCGGGCCAATCATATTCGAGGATGCGCTCCATCGCCTCCGCCATCACCCGCTTCGGTTCAACGCCGTAGATTCGGCTAAAGTCCGTGATGAAGCGTTCAACAAGCAAGGGAATGTCTTCACGGCGCTGACGCAACGGCGGCAGGTGAATGGGCACAACGTTCAGCCGATAAAAGAGATCCGTGCGGAAGCTCCCATCCCGCACCGCCTCTTCAATGTCCCGATTGGTCGCGGCGATGAGCCGCACGTCCACACGCACGGGACGAGTCGAACCCAGTAGCGTCACTTCCTTCTCCTGGATGGCGCGCAGAAACTTCACCTGCAGCACCAACGGGATCTCGGAGATCTCGTCGAGAAACAACGTCCCGCCGTCAGCGGCCTGAAAGACGCCCTCATGGTCCTCGATGGCGCCGGTAAATGCCCCTTTGCGGTGCCCGAAGAGTTGGCTCTCCAGTAACGTTTCGGACAACGCCCCGCAGTTGATCGCCAGGAAAGCCTTGGTCGCCAGCGGGCCCTTGTCATGAATGGTGCGGGCCACCAGCTCTTTGCCCGTGCCGTTCTCACCCGACAGCAGAACGTTGCTCTTGTTTTGACTGACGGCTTCGATGGTTTGGTAGATCTCCCGCATACGCGGACTCTTGCCGATGATTTCACCGAAGCGGTCGATCTGCCGCAGTTGCTGGCGCAGCTGGGTCACTTCGCGCCGCAGTTGACGCAGCTCCAGCATCCGCGCCGCGACCATCAGCAACTCCTCCGGATGGCACGGTTTGATGAGGTAGTCGCCCGCCCCGAGCTTCATGGCCTCGACCGCGGACTGGATGGTTCCGTGACCCGTGAGCACAATGATCGCTGGACTCAAGTGCCGCTCTCGCATCTCGCGCAAGAGCTGCATGCCGTCCATCACCGGCATGTTGAGGTCGGTGATCACGATGTCGTAACTGGCGCCCGACAGGCGATCGAGCGCTTCCGCACCCGACCCTGCCGCATCGACGATATACCCCTTGCGCTCGAGGATCTTGGCGAGCGTGCGAACCATGTTCGGTTCGTCCTCGACCAGAAGCATGCGTGCCGGCACGGCCATAGGCTGAGAGCTAGAGCCCCTGTTCGACCATGGTCGTATCATCGCAGGGGCAGGGAAACTGGATCGTGAACGTCGTACCAGCATTCAGCTGACTTTTGACGTGGATGTCGCCGCGATAGCGCTTCACCACCGAATGCACCACCGACAGACCTAAACCGGTACCTTGGCCTGGCGCCTTGGTCGTGAAAAACGGGTTGAAGATATCGTTGAGATCTTCCGGCGGGATGCCCACGCCGGTATCCGTGAATTGCAGCTGAATCCGCCCATCGAGCAACGGTTCCGTCCGCACCAGCAGCTGGCCGCCGTTCGGCATCGCCTGGGCGGCATTGGTAATCAGGTTGAGGAAGATCTGCCGCAGGGCGTTGGGATTGGCCACGCACTTGCCGAGAGGGGTGAAGTCGGCCACCACGTTGACACCGCCATTCTGGAGGCTCTTGCTCATCAACTGCAGCGTCTTGCGGAGCAGGTCGTTGATGTCCACCCGTTCCAGCTCGGCGCGCGACTCCCGTGAGAACTCCAGGAGGTTGTTGATGATCGCCTGCACCCGTTCCATTTCCTCCTTGGCGATGCGCAGGTCCTCTTGCACAGCGGGGTTGCTGGAATCGATGACTTCGCTCAAGTCGTAAAGGGCATTGGTGATGATGCCGAGCGGGTTGCGGATCTCGTGGGCGATGCCGGCGGCGAGTTGGCCTATGGCTGCCATCTTTTCAGATTGGATCAGCTGGCTCTCCAGACGTTTGCGGTCGGAGATGTCGACGCAGATGACGTGAAAGAACCGGTTATACCCGTATTCGATCATCCCGGCGTTCAAGAACACCGGAACGAGTTCGCCGGTGCGGGTCTGCAGATGCAAGTCTTCACTGCTGGAGTGGCCCTGGGTCCGCGTCTCGTCGAGCAAGCGGGTGGCGCGCTCACGCTCGTTGGGCGGAACGACGTCCCAAATGCGCATGCCGATCATCTGTTCGCGACCGAAGCCCACCGTCTTCTCGGCGACGATATTGGCATCCAGGATCGTTCCGAACTGATAATCGAGTTTGAAGATCGCCGCCGGCGCATGGTCCACCGACTTGCGGTAGCTGGCCTCCTGCTCGCGCAGTTCCTCCTCC
The DNA here is from genome assembly GCA_036382395.1 of Candidatus Binatia bacterium. Taxonomy (NCBI): domain Bacteria; phylum Candidatus Binatota; class Binatia (SeqCode); species Binatia bacterium. Next base: position 24,386 of record DASVHW010000407.1, read on the forward strand.
CGGGCCTCGACGAAGAAGTCCGAGATGTGCAGGAGGCGTTCTTGAAACTCCTGCTGCAGCAGCATGAGCAACGCCTCGCGCTTGTCGGGATCGCGAGCGTACGCTTGGCGCAGGCGCTCGGCGAGGAACTGACGGATGCGCATCTGCCCGCTCAGGAAGCGCGAGGGCGGGAAGCGCGAGATGAAGGCGCGCCGCGCGTGGCTGCGCAGGTACACGTAGGTCTCAATGTCCTTCGGATCGGCGATGTGACGGATCCAGCGCAGAACTGCGGCGCGCATCGACTCGCGCAGGTCTGACCAGTCCCACTGCGGGATGCCCAGCCCCGGGCCGACAACGCTGACCCAGGTGTCCAAGGCATCCGGCAGCTTGGCCGCAAGGAAGGTGCTGAGTTCATCGCGCAAGGCACTGGGCACGCGCGCATACGTCAGCAAGTCGCAGCCACGCATGTACCCTTCGATGCGTTCGAGGTGCTGCTCGAGCGACGAATCACATGCGGGCACTGCTTCGTTTTCCTCCCACTGCGTCGGCTGCATCACGGCGCTAGGGTTCCATATCAATCCGCTGCTTTTCAAACCCTGCTCGCTCGTCTGACTCGACCGCGCCCGCCTTATTCCAGAACCACCAACTGTCCGCCGACATGGGCGGGATGCAGTTGGCAGGCGCTGGGAAAGATGCCGGCCTTATCGGCGACGAACTCGACGTTGGCCGGCTCGCCGCGTGTGACCACCGCGGCCACGTTGTAGGCCGGGATGGTGAACCCATGCTGGTTGGGATCCGACTTCACGTTGTTGATCAATTTGATCTTCACCCGGTCGCCCTTGTGCACCACCAGGGTCGCCGGCAGCCAGATCTTCGTGCCCTCGTATTCGACGTTCACCACGGTGAACTGGTCGACCTTCTCTTCCGCCCTGACGCCGGTGACCGACAGACACAGCGCCGTCACCAGACTTGCACACAACAAACCGCTCCGGATGGACATTATGCATGCACCTCCTTTTGATTTTGACGAAGACATCATCTCGCCACATCTCCTGGGCTATTGCAATCGTGGCTCGCCAGAGACGACGTCGGAGCGCGGGCCGATCGCACCTCGCACAGCGGACCTTCATCGGCAGCGAATTCTGCTATAGATTCGGCCCGTGAGACGTGAGGGCGAATTCCATCTGGTCGCTGACTTCGAGCCGCAGGGGGACCAGGGGCCTGCCATTGCCGAGCTCGTGGAAGGTATCCGAACTGGGCGGCGCCAACAGGTGCTCCTCGGCGTGACCGGTTCGGGCAAGACGTTCACCGTGGCCAACGTCATTGCGCAGCTCAACCGGCCCGCGCTCGTCATGGCACCGAACAAGACGCTGGCAGCGCAGCTGTACGACGAGTTCAAGGTGCTGTTTCCGGAAAACGCGGTCCGCTATTTCGTCAGCTACTATGACTATTACCAGCCGGAGGCGTACGTTCCGAGCACCGACACCTTCATTGAGAAAGACTCGTCGATCAACGACGAGATCGACAAGATGCGGCACTCGGCCACCAAGGCGTTGCTCGAACGCAACGACGTGCTGATCGTCGCCAGCGTCTCCTGCATCTATGGTCTGGGCTCGCCGGAAGCCTACTTCGACATGCTGCTCTTTCTCGAGCGCGGGGTGCAAGCCGATCGCGACCAGGTGCTGCGCAAGCTCGTCGACATCCAGTACCAGCGCAACGACTACGACTTCCACCGCGGCACCTTTCGGGTGCGCGGTGACGTGGTCGAAGTATTTCCCGCGTATGAGGATGCGCGCGCCATCCGCGTCGAGTTCTTCGGGGACCAGGTGGAGGCCATCGCCGAGATCGATCCGCTGCGCGGCCAGGTGCTGCGGCGCCTGGACAAGATCGCGATTTATCCGGCCAGCCATTACGTCACCACGCCCGACCGCATGGAGTTGGCGATTATCGCCATCCGCCACGAGCTGAAGGAACGGCTGGCGCAGCTGCGCGCCGAGAACAAACTGCTGGAGGCACAACGGATCGAGCAGCGCACCCTCTACGATCTGGAAATGCTGCAGGAGATGGGCTTCTGTTCCGGCATCGAGAACTACTCGCGCCATCTCACCGGGCGCGCGCCGGGCGAGCCGCCCCCTACCCTGCTGAACTACTTCTCCGGGGACTGGTTGCTCTTCGTCGACGAGAGCCACGTTACCGTGCCGCAGGTCGGCGGCATGTATCGCGGCGACCGTTCGCGCAAGGAAACCCTGGTCGAGTACGGTTTCCGGCTGCCGTCCGCGCTCGACAACCGTCCGTTGAACTTTCAGGAATTCGAGGCCCTGACGCGGTACGTCGTGTACGTCTCCGCCACGCCGGGCAATTATGAACTGCAGCGCACCGGCGGGGTCGTCGTCGAGCAGTTGATCCGGCCCACCGGACTGACGGATCCCGAAATCATCGTGCGGCCGGCGGTACATCAGGTGGACGACCTGCTGGAAGAAATCCGCCTCCGCATCGCCAGCGGCGAGCGCGTCCTGGTGACGACCCTGACCAAAAAGATGGCCGAGGATCTCACCGATTATTATCACGAGCTGGGCCTGCGCGTACGCTACCTGCACTCCGACATCGTGACCCTCGAGCGGGTGGACATCATCCGCGATCTGCGCCGCGGCGTGTTCGACGTGCTCATCGGGATCAACCTGCTGCGAGAAGGGCTCGACCTGCCCGAGGTCTCGCTAGTGGCGATTCTCGATGCGGACAAAGAAGGCTTCCTGCGCTCGGAGCGCTCCCTCATTCAGACCATCGGCCGGGCCGCGCGCAACATCAACGGCACCGTGATCATGTACGCCGACATCATGACCGAGTCGATGCGGCGGGCCATCAGCGAAACCACCCGTCGGCGTACGCTTCAAGCGGCGTACAACCAGGAGCATGGCATCACGCCGCAGACCATTCAGAAGGCCATCTCGACGCCGTGGGCGGAGGCAGCCGAAGCCGATTACGTCGACCTCCCCAAGATCGCCGAGGCGGCGGAGGAGTACATGCCGCTAGCGGACATCCCCAAACGTATCGCCGCGCTGCAAAAAGAGATGCGCGCCGCGGCTACACAGCTCGAGTTCGAGCGCGCCGCCGAGCTGCGCGATCGCATCCACCGCCTGCAGGAGCAGGAACTCGCGCTCCGCGGCGACTGAGTTCGCGGTCGTGTCCCGGCCGCACGCCTCGCGCTTACATACCCATGATCGAGGTCGGGCTGAAATTCGTCTCCGGAATGAATTCCGGCGGCCGTACCAGTTCCATGGTCATCCCTCCATCCAGGGGGCAGGCCAGCACGCACGCACCGCAACCGAGGCACTTGTCGCGATCGACAACGGCCACCCCAGTGTCCTCCTGCACTTCGATGGCACTGACCGCACACCGCTCGACGCATTCGCCGCAGGCGTTGCACACGTCGGCGTCCACGGTACTGACGAAACGGCTGGGAGCGAGGATCTTGTCGAGCCCGCCGACGCGCAAGCCCGGGTTGATCACCAGGCAGCAACAGCCGCAGCAGAAACAGATGAAATCTATCCCCTCCATGGAGGACATGTTGGGCACTGTGGGGACAAGCCCGGAATCCCCGGCCGTCAGGGCGATGGAGAGCGCCTCGTCGGCAGAGACCTTCCTGCCGCTGCCGCGGTGCAAGTCGTACTCGGCGCGTTTCGAGAACTGCATGCATACCTGCGCCGGGTGGTCGCACTTCTTGGCCCCGACCCGGCAGCAGCAGTTACGGATCGAGATCAGGTCCTTATGGGCCATGATGATGTCGGTGATGCTTTCGTGCGGCGGCAGTTTGCTGCCGGAGGAGACGGAGTTCAGTACCGGGATCGTTCTGAGGATGCGCACCGGCAGGCCTGACAGCACGTTGCCGATCTCCTCTCCCCAGCCTTCGCCGTCGTACAGTTCCATCCAGAATTTATCCATTCCGGCCGGAACGTGCTCGGACGCGCTGGAGAGGATCCCGTCATGCAGAGTCGCCGGATCAGCGGGGAAGCGCATGCCCTTTTTCGACGGGATGAGTAACCCCCGGCGCGCTAGCCCCATGATCCTATCCTGGATGGCCTGCTCGCCCATGCCCCACTTGGCCGCCAACTCCGCCGCGGCAGCGGGAAGGTCCAGGATGAACTGGGCCTCCTGATCCGTCATGGCGCATCCCAAGATCTTGTGCATGGCGGCGGAATCGCCCTTCCCGATGTTCTCCGCCAGCTTTTGAAGGTGTTCACCATTGCTCATGTTGCATCATCCTCCAGCGTAACGTTCCTTCTTCGACTCCGATGGAGCCAATGCCCACCAGGCACAAGTCTCATCCCACAAAGCGCACATTACTTCCAACCTCATCTTCAGCTCAGGGTTGCATTGATCGTGCGTGGCCAGAAGCGTCTTGGTCACCACAACGACTGATCTACCTCAAGACCCGCGCTCGAACGGCCTGCTCGTCGTGGACATTCTGGCGGCTGGCTAAGGCCGATCCGTCTAAGTAAAGGCAGAATGGGGCGGCGCTCCCGCTGGGGCAGCCGCATGATCGGTACTTGCCGCTGGTCGCGGCGCCGGCTCGTCCCCGGCAAGCGCCGGCTGTTGCGCGTGCAGGAACCAGCGATCCAAGACGACGTGCCGCGCGAACCACGCGCTGCCGAACAGTCGCCCCGCAATCGCACCCGCGACCCACTGCGGCAGGATGTGCGTAATGCCCACCCCCGTCTGGCGCGGTCCGAAACGGGCAACAACGCGCCGCTCATACGCCGCCAAGCCATCGCGGCTGTACTTGCCAGCGGCCTCGAGGATCGTCTGCGCCGCGAGCAGGCCGGACTCGATCGCCGGCCGAATGCCTTCGCCGCTTGTCGAATGGGCGAGCCCTGCCGCGTCGCCAATCAGGAGTGCCGCGTCGTCGCACAGCGGCCGCTGTGCCTCGCCGTAGAGGAGGTACGGGTGCCCATGGAACTTCGCCGGAAGACCGGCAGGGATCTTGCCGCGCTGTTCGAGGAACGCCACAAAGTCGGCCACATGTTCGCCGAGCTGATGCGTGTCTTGCCGGCCGAGGCCGATGTTGATGTAGGAGCCCTTGCGGACCACCCACCCGTATCCCTTGAGATCGCGCGTGAACAGAATCTCCGGCACGTCAGGCTCGACCTGGCAGGCTGACCGCTGCTGCGGGGTCAGCTCGAACTCCGCCTCTTGGGCGGCAACGATGGGCTCACCGGCGCCGAGCCGCACGCCGAGCAGCCGTGCCACCGGGCAGAAATATCCGCCCGCACCGACGAGCACCTTGGCGCGGATGGTGTCGTTGAGCAGCCACCCATCATCCGACCGACGCAGGGTGTGCACCGGCTGCCCCAGGTGCAGATCTGCTCCCGAGCGCCGCAGCAAGTAGGTGTCGAACTCGCAGCGCCGGATGCCGTAGCTCACCGGCCGGCCATAGTGTACCCGTGTCTCGACATCGCCCAGCCGGCTGATGCGGAAGCCACGCATGGGTTGGAAAGTCAGCCCCTGGCTCGCATAGGTCTCGGGATCGAGCTGGAGTTCCGCAAGAATTTGCGGCGTGATCCAGCCCGCACAGATCTTGTCGCGTGGGAACATCCGCCGGTCCCACACGACGACGTCGAGCCCAGCGTGGCGCAGCTTCCACGCGCAGGAGGATCCGGCTGGGCCCCCGCCGACGATCAAGACGTCGCAAGCAGTCAACATTCCTCCCGCTGCGATATCACTGGTAGAGATGCGCCCTGGTCCAGGAGATCGCGTTGTCCTGCGGCCGCGCGAAGCTCACTTGAAAGAGTTGCAGCGAGCCGGTGGCGAAGGCGGCGACGGATCCGGCCAAGTAGAGCCGCCAGGCACGGACAAAGCGATCGTCGAACATTGCGGCAACACGATCGGCGGCATGCTCGAAACGCAGCAGCCAGTGCCGCAGTGTCGTCGCATAATGGAGGCGGAGATTCTCCACGTCGAGCACCGAGAAGCCATACGGTTCGAGAATGGCCATCATCTCGCCCAGGGTTGGCGGATAGGCGCCTGGGAAGATGTGTTTCTCCACCCACGCATTGAGCGACAACGGCCGGTTGCGGCCGATCGCGTGAATGAATCCGCGTCCATGCGCCGGCAGGCAGCGGTCGATGACCCCGCCAAGTTCGCGGTAGTGGTCCGCACCCACGTGCTCGAGCATGCCGACGGATACGAAGGCGTCAAATTGCCCGGAGACGTTGCGGTAGTCGTCCTCGACGAACTCGACCCGGTGGCTCAGCCCTTCCTTGTGGGCCTGCTCGCGCGCGTAGGTGATCTGCTCGTGTGAGATGTTGAAAGCGCGGACCGAGACACCGTGCTGCCGCGCCATGTGCAATGCCAGCGCTCCCCAGCCACAGCCTGCCTCGATGACGCGCTCTCCAGGCCGTAGCCCGACTTTGCGGCACACGAGTTCCATCTTGGCTACCTGCGCCTCCTCCAGCGATGCGGTCGGTGTGGGGAAATAGGCGCAGGTGTAGACCATGCGCTCGTCAAGCCAGAGCCGGTAGAAGTCGTTGCCGAGGTCATAGTGACGGTGGATGTTGTCGCGCGATCCGTTGAGCGTGTTGGCGCGCGGCCGCCGTGATCGGCGCAGTAGCCGCTCCGCCCAGGGGTTGACGGGCGCGCGAAACACCGTCTCGATGACGCTGACGAGATCGCCGTCGACTTGGAGCTGGCCATCAGTGTAGGCTTCGCCGAACTCGAGTTCGGGTTGATACGCCAATCGCAGCAGCGTCTGGCGGTCCTTGACCTGCAGCGTGGCGACCGGTTCCGCATCCGCGGTGCACATGCTCTCCCCGCTCCAGAGGGCGACCCGGATAGCCGGGTCACCCATGGCACGGAGAAGCGTGCGCAGGAGCCAACGGTCAGCGGACGACACACGCGCGGACGGCCACGTGCGCTTCACCTCGCGGGCGCCTGCGACGGGCGGCATCGCTTCCGCATTGATCAACGGGGCATGGGATTCGAACGGCATGCTTCAACCTCCCTGCGTTCCTCACGGGTCACCAGAACGCCAAAACTGCCTATGCTCATGGTGCCACAAAGACCAGGGGGCGACTAGCCCCGCATTCCGCGATTCCGCGACGGAGGTGGCCGTGGGCGCGAGCGGCCGAGCATCGGTAGCCCAGGACGGGGAGTCGCGTCTTTTGAGTAACTTGGAAGGCCCAACCGGCAGTCCTAATCCTCACGCCTGACTACGACACCGCTCACTCCAGACCCCATTTCTTGTTCCGAGGGGACCACAGTTGGAAAGGTGGACTCCGTTTCCGCAGCGCCCCGAGGCGATTCGCCGGCATTGGCGAGCAGGCCACGCTCGCGGCCGGCCGCCTCACGCCAAGGCGGCAGGCGGCCCTGGTGGACCAATACCTGGAGCGGTTGCGCCCAGCTTCGGGCCGGGCAACGGGACGGTGACTGTTTTTGGCGTCGCGCAGTCCGCGTGGGTAGACGCTGCCGTCTCATGCTGCTGTATCTGCTGTGGGCTGCCCCTACCGCCTGGTGTGATATTGTCTTCATTCGCACTCCTCATCCTCACAGGCCGCGGCGCCCTCACTAACGGAGGCGTTCCTTGGGAGTGTTGGTTTCTTCCTTGTAATCCACTGCCACACGCAATAGGATTTATCTGTGAACCATACGATGAAGTTCACCCTGGCCGCGCTGCTCATGGCCGTGACGCTCGGCGGCCGAGAGGCCGCAACGGCCGTGGAGCCTGCGCCGCAACAACAGAGGAGAATGAAATGAAGAGTGCTCGAGTGCGGGGGACGCTCTTAGTGGTGGCGTGGGTGTTCGGGGTGGCGTGGAGCCCAGCGCCTTCGGCCGGTCAGTGTTGCGGTGACTGCAATGGGGACGGGCAGGTCACGGTCGATGAAATCCTGACCGCAGTCAATCACGCGCTGGCGGGCTGTGCGGATGACGGCGTCTGCGACACCAGCATGGCAACCTGCACGACGCAGCTCTCGGAGTGCCGGGGCGACCTCGCTGTCTGCCGATCTCTGACTGGCCCGCAGGCGTTTCCCGCAAGCGGGCAGACCACCTCCTATGGGCCCGGGTCCGACGGTGACGTGCAGGCCGGAGCGACGCTGTCGTACACGGACAACGGCGACGGGACGATTACCGACAACAACACCCGGCTGATGTGGGAGAAACAAGACGACGCGGGCGGGATGCACGACAAGGACAACATCTACACGTGGGGGATGGAGGACTCGCCGTACACGATGAACGGCACGATGTGGACGGAGTTTCTGCCCAGGCTCAACACGCCGCCGTGCTTTGCCGGGCACTGCGACTGGCGCATCCCGAACGTCAGGGAGTTGTCGAGCATCATCAACTACGAGGGGAGTCGGGCTGCGGCTTCGGTGTTCAACACGGGATGTTCGCCCGGCTGCACCGTCGATGGCAGCGGTGGACCGATGTGTAGCTGCACCGGGTTGGGCAGCTACTGGTCGTCTACTTCGGACGGGAGTCCCCCGGATGCCGCGTGGAACGTGGACTCCGGCATCGTGGAAGCGGCCCCCAAGAGCTACTACTACTGGATTCGGGCAGTACGAGGCGG